>CAWVTC010000132.1:0-4642 GCA_963933025.1 uncultured Dehalococcoidia bacterium
AAAGGTTACTGGTGGGCGATACTGGATTTGAACCAGTGACCTCTGCGTTACCAGGCGGTCCAGCCACCGTCTACAAAAATTGTTTGGCCTGTAATAAAGCTACTTGCTTCGCTAGCTAAAAAAATGATTGCTCCTGCCAATTCGTCTGGTTGCCCCCAACGTCCCATGGGTGTGCGCTCTTCGATGAAGGCTCGACGTTCAGGATCTTCGTATAGAGGCCTTGTTAAGTCAGTCTCGAAATAAGTTGGAGCTAGTGAATTAACTTGAACGTTGTGAGTAGCCCATTCTAATGCCATTACTTTAGTAAGCATTTCGACTGCACCTTTTGATGATGAGTATGCTGTTTGTCTTGGGAGAGTAACGCTTCCCATGATGCTGGAAACATTAATTACTTTTCCTGATCCCTGTTTGATAAATCGCTTACCCGCAGCTTGTGAAAAAAGGAAAGTGCCAGACAAATTAGTATCAAGGACACGTTTAAATTCTTCTAGTTGCAGATCGACAGCATCTTTTCGAATGTTGATACCTGCGTTATTCACCAAAATGTCAATATGTCCCATTTCTTTTTCTGCGTATGAGATAACATCTTCTCCGGATTCAGGTTTAAGGATGTCAGCTTGTATAGGTAATGCTTTTCGACCTATTGCGTTAATTTCTTTAGCCAAGCTTTCCAACTCCTCCATTGTCCGGCTTGTTACAACCATATCTGCTCCTGCTTCAGCTAAAGCTAGTGCCATAGCACGACCCAAGCCTTTTCCAGCGCCTGTCATAATTGCAACGCGACCCGTTAGATCGAATCGCTGGATGCCTCTTTTTGTGTTATTCATGGAACAAGTTTATTCGTAGCGTAGTGCTTCTGCTACTTCTACCTTTGAAGCTTGTCTGGCAGGGAAGTATGTCATGATTAACGAAGCACTGAAAGCGATCACGGAGATGACGATAAGATAGCGCCATGGAACGATAAAGCCGGCACCTTCAGTGCCTGGAATTCCACCTGATGAAATAACAGACCACGAGAAAGTTATTCCAAGGATTAATCCTAAGCCAATACCTCCTATTGCTATAAATCCAGATTCAAGCAGGAAGCTTAGAGCAATCATTGATCTTTGATATCCAATGGCTCGTAGCATTCCAATCTGTTGACGTCGTTCGACGACAGCTCTATAGGAAATGACTCCCCGTGCAGCAATTCCAACAATCAAGCCTAGACCCATAAAGCCCTGCAGCACCAGAAGAAATCCGGTTGCTGCAGCACGTTGGTCATCAAGTAGGCTCTGCAGTGATTCGGCAGATGCTTCTACCAAAGTAGATTCAATGGTTTTTGCAAGTTTTTCAGTATTCGTTGCTGAGCTAGTTGTTAGGTAAAAGTATTCCAAATCTGCATCTGGTAAAGCTTTTTCGAAGACGGAATTATTAATGATGATAGCCCCACTTACTCCCATAGCATCCATAAACACACCAAAAGAATCTCCTGCCGTGTCGGTTTTTCCGATTACTGTCACGTTGATTATTTCCTGAGTTGCTTTGTTACGTAGACTTATTTCAAATGGTTCGAAATTATCGATAAGGGGTTCGAGAGTTAGTAGGCTGTCAACAGAAAATGCACTGCTACCAGTTGTCATACCATGTGGTATGACAACAAAATTTGGATTAGTGCGTAGTGCTTCCCAAACCTCTTGGCTTGTGCTGTAACCCTGCGCAAATTGTTCAATTGCTATGTTATTTGTTTGAAGAAATGTATCATCAACCCCCATTATTCCGTAGCTATAAAATCGGCCATCTGATTCTCTTAGTTTGATTTCTGTTTCAAAAAAGGCGGCATACCGTATTCGTGAAATACTTTTAATCTCGGTTGTGCTTATGCCAGAGCTTTCAAGAGTTTTTCTTAGGTCTTGTATTGGAGTTTCAGGATTCCCTTGAACTTGAATATCAAAGCCTCCCTTCGCGTCATTAGAAAGAAAGATTTGTGCAAAGTTTGTATTCATCGCAGCGACCATCACTAAAGCGAATGTAATAAGTCCTATCATCATGAGTGTCATACCCGTACGTAAACGTGAGCGTAGTGGGTAAGCGACAGCTGTTTTTACTGCTGGCATAATCCGGCCAAAGCGTAATTTATTTACTATAGGGAGTACGATTTCAGCGTTGTAAATAATGATCATCGTGGCTGCTGCTACCATCACTAAACCACTCACAAACATTAATTCCGGACCGCCGTTCAATTCGCCTGCTATCCAGTTGTAAGCATCTGTGGCTGTGAGGTACCAAAAGACCAATAAGAGTAATGGAATAATCGTAAAAGTGGGACGTTCTTTGATTTGGAAGTAGCGAAGTGATAATGCCACCCATAGGAAAAAGAGAGAAACACCTGTAGTGAATAATGCAAGTTCAGGTGTATCCCAGATCCATTGAAATAATATGATACCGATAAATAGGCCGATTGAACCGTAACCGACAGACCATGCTGTCGTGCGCTCACGTTTTGTCATAGCCACCCTTACTATGCCGAGGGGTGGGAAAACTATCGCAAGTAGCTGGAAAAGAAAGGGGAAACGTTCTCGTCGACGATCGCGTGTTAGCTTTACTATCAATGCTGAAATCAGATAAATGGGTATTGCTGGTATTAAAAGCAACGGCCGCTTAGGCAGGCCACCTTCGTTGCGTTCGCTCGATGGTGCGCCAAAATTGGTGCTAAGCAAAAAGTGAACCCTAATACCAATAGCTCCAGATATTAGAAAAAAGTAGGTTAATATGCCTGGTCCGAAACGCAGCAATATAATCAAACCAACAACGATATAGCCTCCGGCAACAAGTGCACGTCCAATTGAGTGTAAGTAGCCATTAATTGTTGCTGAATCCTCGCCGTTAATAGTTTCCTCAGGAATGTCTCGGATTGCTGCCACGATGTTTATACGGCTGGCACGGGCTGCCGCAAAGACAACAACTATAAAGGTCACAATTATCCCTAAGCAAAACGAAATAATTAACCCATTTACACTAAAAGAAGCTGAAAGTGGTAGGGGAAGCGCGTTTCCCACGTTGTTAAGTAGAGCAATCATGACATAAGTGACACCGATGCCTGCTAATAATCCGACAATTGCTGATCCGATGTCATAGCCCATTCCCTCGGCCAGATAGCTTTCGATCAGATGACTTCTACGTGCACCTATTGCTCGAGCCATTCCCATTTCAGGTTTACGTTCGGCAGTCAACATTATGAAAATCAGGAAGATTAAAAGAATGCCTGCCGCGATAGAGAATAGTCCGATTATTAGAAAGATTGTAGTAAAAACGCTGGCAGCAATATCAGCGATTTGGATGCTGTCTTGTTTGACTTTCATAACGGTGTACAAAGGGAGCTCATTTTTGCTTAGTGCTGAAATATTCGTTGATGCTTTTCCTACCAGGCTCCTTGAGACGCCTTCGCTAACATCTGGTCGCGGACCATCTTCGGTGCTAGAGGCTAATTCATTTAAGGCTTGGCCAATTGTCGAAATTAATTTTTTTGTCGAACGATCTTTAGGTAATAAATTTCCCAGTCTTGTGACTATATCTTGACTGTCAGCTAATTCTGGAGCGTTGAAAGCCTTTTCAATGTCTTTTAAAAGAAGGATACCTTCAGGCGTAGCGCTTAGATTTTTCTTCAACGCTGCAATGAATATAGAAGGATCGATTTCTCCGGGGTTACCTGCGGGTTCGGTATATAGTTCGGCTATTACGGCCTCAATTTTTTCGGTGACAACATCTGTTTTTTTCATTCCCTCATATCTGTCACCGGTATTGGTTACAAGTACAGCTTGGACGTAACCAGTGAGCCCAAGTGCGGGACCTAACAAATCTAGTGAGACTGCTCCCCCCGGTAGATTGCCCTTGCTTACATCAAAGGTGCCACTGAGAACGCTCTTAGGAACAATGGCGATTACGACGACCTGGATTGCCTGGTTGTTAACAAACATGTCCAGCTCATCACCGATTTTCCCATCTATTGCATCTGCTAGATCTGTATTTATGGCTATTTGATTTCCTGATAAATTCACTGGCTTCCCTGAGATATCAACAAGACCGCCGAAAGTCTTTGCAGCATCACTTGGGTAAGAAACGATGACCGTTTTCGTTTCATTGAGCCCGGTGGAACGACTACGAATTGGTATTTGTTCTGCAAGAACAGGTAAGAAGCCTTCAATGTCAGGATCATTTTCTAGGGCAGCAGTAATCGCAGTTAAGTGTTCCAGAGAAACTAGCTGTTCAGCTATTGGCCTGGGAAAGTCATCACGGTTCCACTGAATTACTTCATCGGTTTCACCTAGCAAGGAATATATTTGCTTTGTAGCACTACTTGAAACAGTGTCACCTGTGCTAAAGGCCGTTGTTATTATCACTGTCGCAAGCATGAGACCAAAAACAATGAGAGCAGTTTGTGTTTTTCTTCTTGGGATATTACGTAGCCCAAGTTTAAACATTACGGGATTACGTAATGCGACAATGATAAGGATACCTAGAATAATTCCTGTGATTATTAGGCAGGCTGTTGCTAGAGTTTGAGTCGAGATACCAAAAAGTTCTTGCATAGACTAGGTAATTTGTTCTGCTATTTCCTCTCGTTCAATTAACCCATCTGCCATGTAAATAATACGATCGCAAA
>CAWVTC010000133.1:0-4590 GCA_963933025.1 uncultured Dehalococcoidia bacterium
TTATGGCTGGACGCGTTCGGGTAGGAACAGCTGTATTGGTAAAGCCAGCAACTTTATTTTCTGAAGCTACTAGATTAGAACTTCTTCAGGAAAAGCGTTTTGTTAGTCGGGGTGGGGACAAGCTTGAGGCAGCTTTGAAACATTTTGATTTATCAGTTGATGGTTTAAGATGCCTAGATATAGGTGCTTCTACCGGTGGATTTACAGATTGCCTACTTCAAAAGGGAGCGCTGTCAGTACTAGCTATTGATGTTGGTCGTGGACAGCTTCACCAAAAACTTGCTCGTGATAAAAGGGTAACTTTGCTTGAACGCACTAATGCGAGGGATCTTTCAGGACTTCCTCCTATAGATTTTTTTACAGTTGATGTTTCATTTATTTCATTGCGTACTATATTGCCGGTAATTGCTCAATACACAGTTTGTAAAACGCCTGGAATTGTTTTGTTAAAACCCCAATTTGAAGCAAAAAGATCTGATGTTCCACGAGGTGGAGTAATCGTGAATGAGAATATACGTGCTATGGTGCACAAAGATTTTCTTAAATGGTTGCTTTTTAAGGATTGGATTTTTTTCGATTCATTAGACAGTCCAGTTTTAGGTGCTCGTGGAAATCGTGAAATACTTATATCGTTAGCTACACCATCAATGGGAGCAGTACTTTGTTAGGACACGTAATAGCTTTTTATCCCAGTAAGAATCAGAAGGCATTTGAATTTTCTGAGGAGATAGGGAAGTATTTTGTACAAGTTGGTGTTCAATTTGGTGCGTACGATATTTGGTCGAATTCATCAGATGCTCCAATTGCAGATGCTGATCTTTTAATTTGTATTGGTGGTGATGGTACCGTTTTGAGGACTGCTCAAATTAGCATCCCTTATGAAGTTCCTATTTTGGGAATTAATATGGGTCGCTTAGGTTTCCTGACCAATCTTAATCGTGAAGATTTTTGGACATTAAAAAATCGTATTCTCGAGGAAGATTGGAAATTGGAGAAGAGGGTAATGGTGCAAGGTGAAGTTTTGGATGGCTCTTCTGCTGGGCAAGTAGTGCATGGCTTAAATGACATTATCGTTAGCCGAATTACCCCAGGACGTCCTGTCTATATTGAACTTCATATTGATGGAGGGCGCGTTGCACGTTATAGAGCTGATGGCATGATTGTGGCAACTCCTACAGGAAGTACAGGTTATTCGCTGAGTGCAGGTGGGCCTATCATTGCCCCAACTGAACAACATCTAGTCGTCACACCTGTTTCAGCACATCTTGCTATTGGTCGTTCACTTGTTTTAGAAGCAGCTTCAAATGCATTGATTACGGTAGGTTCTGATGAGGGTGCGATTCTTAGTGTTGATGGACAAGATGATATTAAGCTTGAAGGCGGTGATCGTGTAGCTACACGTATTAGTGATCACGTTGCTCAGTTTGTTAAATTCGGTGGTGATGCTTCTTTTTACGTTGACTTAGCTGCACGCTTAGAAGTTCAGTTTTCAAGCGCGATGAATGAGGGCATTTAGCTTTTTAGTAAGCGTTGAAGGTAGCGCACTTAATTACGAGTATCGTTGTTCTTGCCAAGGGTCGCCGTATATATGGTAGCCATACGTTTCCCAGAATCCTGCACGGTCCTCATCGAGGAATTGTATTCCTCCAATCCATTTTGCACTTTTCCAAAAATATAACTCGGGTACAATGAGTCTCAGTGGCCAGCCATGCTCTTTTTCGAGTGGTTTTCCGTTGTGGCTGTGTGCGAAGAGTACCCCATCTTTTTTTAAATCTGCTAGCGGAATATTCGTTGTATAGCCTCCGTAAGAATGCACCATTACGTATTTTGCTGCTGCCGTAGGCTTTACCTTTTCTAGAAATGCTTCAAAAGGGATGCCTTCCCAAGTGTTGTCATACTTGCTCCATGTTGTAACACAGTGAATATCACTGGTGTCCTCAATTGTTCCCAGGGCATTAAATTCTTCCCAGTTCCATTTCTGTTCTTTTTCAACGAGTCCCCAAGCATGAAATTGCCAATTGTCTAAATCTATTCTTGGTATCGAACCGTAATGAAGTACAGGCCAACCGTCAGTAAGTCTTTGCCCTGGAGGCAATCTTAGGCGTCCATCTACTCGAATTTCCTTGCTAACTGTTTGCATACAGAATTCTCCCTGACTATATGCTACTGCATATTAGTTTAATTATTTGTATGTGCTACTTCGATTTAAAAACCAACGAGCAAGAGGTACTAAGGGGCCTGCTTTTTTTATTTCTTTATTATAAGTTGAGTTACCGCGTTGAATATCGAAAAAAGATTTCCATAGAATAGAACTATGTCCTGTTGTGAACATCCATGGTTTTTGAAAGCGATCGAGCATCCTGTGGAACATAAATCCAATTAATCGGGCGGCATTAAGCTCAGGTTGAATATATGTATTGACGACATGTTCATATTTTTTCAATAGATGAGTATTTTCCAGTGACAAAATTGATTGTGCTACTAGCTTTCCACTATGAATAGCATAAGAAATTCCTTCTTGAGTAAATTCATCGGCAAGTCCCGCTGCATCACCAATCAGAGCTATTCTCTTTGATGCAATACATTCAGTACCCCTCCGAAAACGGATTTTATGACCTTTTGCAATTTTTATTTGGTTTTCATCTAAGCCTAAGTGTTCCAGATAAGTGACTGTACGTGCTTTCATTGTGCTTGCTTGTGAACGCGGTGTGACAATGCCTACAGAAAGAACTTCATTTTTGGGGAACATCCAAGTATATCCCCATGGTTGAAAGCCAATATCTATAAGAGCTGTGGAGCTTGGAGTATGAGGTTGGATATCTTGACATCGGGCTAGAATTTCAACTTCCCAAGCTGCACATTCGGTGAGGTCAGTTCCAAGTCCTACCATTTTTCCAATAGGTGAATGTGCCCCATCTGCGCAAATTAAAAAGTCTGAAGATGCTTCAAAATTTTCTCCACTTATCAAAATTCCGGAATTAGTGGTTTCGACTTTTCGGATAGTTGTCTGTGGACGAAAATTGGCACCTGCAATCTGTGCTTGCTCTAACAATAAATTGTCAAACTGACTCCGCATTACCATGTGAGCAAAAGGTTTGCCAGAATCCTGAGTGAAAGAATATTGGCCAAGCGCAGATACCCTTAGTAGGTGAACGGAATCTTCAATAACGCTAGTAATTGGGAAAGGTAACATTTTTTCAGTTCGTATTGGAATGCCACCACCACAGGCTTTATATCTAGGAAAAGTTTCCTTATCTAGTAGTAATACCTTTACACCAGATATTGCTAGATCATACGCAGCAGTGCTACCTGCTGGTCCAGCCCCTGCAATAATTACATCAAAATCGTGGTTCGACACGCTATTCTTGTGCTCCCTGTTAGATTGGTATATTTAGATATCCGCAGGCCCCTTTGTTTTCCCAGATTGCGTGAAGTGCTGCTTGTGCATCACTTGCATCTAGGAGATAAAGTGCATTTTCAAGTTTTATTTTGACCTTTTGCAATTCTACTACTATTTTTTCTTGGTCGACTTCATCCCCGCGAAGATTCTCTAGAAGATCACTAATACTAGTAAGGGAAGTAGCCATAGCACGCATTTCACTAGCAGTTGTTTTTAACTCAGAACTATTTTTTACAGCAGAGAGTTGTTTGCTTGCCTTGTCAAAGTCTCCATTTGCTAGCTGGAGCTGTTTACATGCATCAACAAGTAAATTTCTTGCGGTTGATAAAGTTAAGATTTTTTCAGTTTTTTCTATGAGATTGCGTACGGCATTATCGTAATCTCTCGCTGCATTACCACATGCGAGGGCTGGAGTAAGGGAGCTAGCTAGAACTATGGAAGATAACAAGAGTATTTTAAATCGTTTCACACTTACTTAGCGACCTTCAAAATTAGCAGTACGACGTTCAGCAAAGGCAGCAACCCCTTCCTTGGCATCAGCTGTATAAGCTAATTCGTCGAACAATTCATGTTCTAATTCTAATCCTTGATTTAATGTCATTTGCATGCCTTCTTCCATTGCACGTTTGGCTGCATTTATGGCTAATGGCCCTCTTTGACATAATGTTTGGGCGATTTTTTGAGCTTCTTCTATAACGGTATTCGAGGTGACAATCTTATTAATTAATCCATACTGCAATGCTTCTTTGGCGGTAATTGGATCGCCAGTCAAGCAGATTTGCGAGGCTATCGCCCAGGGGAGTTGCCTTGGTAATCGTTGGGTCCCACCCCATCCTGGTATAAACCCTAATTTCACTTCTGGTGAGCCAAAAGTTGCGTGTTCAGCAGCTACACGAAGATCGCACGCCAAAACAATTTCTAAGCCTCCACCAAGAGCCATCCCGTTAATCGCTGCGATCAACGGTTTGATCGATGTCTGTCCTCTCCATATAGTTGGGGGTTCTTCGTAGGGATTATTGTTAGGATCATCGATTAGCCTGGGTATTGTCGTACGTAGATCAGCTCCTGCACAAAAAGATTTTTCTCCCGCACCTGTAATAATTCCTACCCACGAATCTTTTTCGTCGTTCAATCTTTTGATAGCTTCGGATAGCTCACTCCAAGTATCTAAGTCAATTGAATTGAGTGCT
>CAWVTC010000134.1:0-4517 GCA_963933025.1 uncultured Dehalococcoidia bacterium
AATCACTAGATCAAGAAACTAAAAAAAGATTACAACCCCTATTACAAAATCAACTAGGAAACAAATGAAGTGACGATTTTAGTTTCTGGCTGGGTTGCCCTAGATGACATTGAAACCCCACATGGGAAAGTAACCAATTCATTAGGTGGCTCCGCAACGTGTGCCGCTCTCGCAGGAGCAATCTTTTCAAATGTCCGCTTACTTGCAGCAATAGGAGATGATTTTCCTATTGAGATGCTAAACCTTCTAGAAAAGAAAAAAATTGACCTAGCTGGATTAGAACAAATCCAAGGAGGAAACACGAGTCGCTGGAGTTGTCGCTATAAGAATGACATGAATGCAAGAGAGACTCTAAAAACCGAACTTGGGGTCAACACCTCATGGCAACCCAAGCTACCTCGCCATTGGGAGAATAGTGAATTCTTGTTCGCGGCTGCTGCTGATCCTATCCAACAACAGCAACTTATTGAAAATATACACACCACAAAGGCTACTGTTATAGATACAATTACATACTTCCTAGATACAGCACCGGAAAGTGTCATGACAGCCATGCAAAAAGCAACGTTCGCGTGTATAAATAGTGAGGAAGCCAAACAACTTACTAAAAAATCTAGTATTTTTGAAGCAGGTCAATCTTTACTGAGATCAGGTATAAAAGGCACAATCATTAAGCTAGGTGAATACGGATCAATTACACTGACAAATAATGACTATTTTGCAACAACAGCATTCCCGGTTAGTCAGGTCATTGATCCGACTGGAGCCGGTGACACTTTTGCTGGAGGTTTTCTTGGTTCCCTGGCCGAAGAAGGCATAGTAACAAAAGCATCAGTTCGTAGAGCAATTTTGTATGGAACAGCAACTGCATCCTTTGTATGTGAAGATTTTGGTCCACAACGCCTAATAACACTAACGCGTAGTGAAATTGAAGAACGCTATCAATCATTAATAAAAATGACTCATCTTGAGGAAGTTCATAATGGCTGAGCATGAATTAAAATGGACTTCACTACGTACCCAATACAAGGATGAACAAATTTATGAGCTTCAAAACCGTGACCGAATTCGTGAATTACTAAATAAGGAGCGAGACTATTCGGCGTATGCATTGGGTCAGTTAGAACCTCAGTTTTTTAATCAAACACGGTGGTTCCAAATACTAAATAAGGCAACGGGTAACAGTGGCCTAGTTATGCATAGCAAGGGTGGATTGGGAGATGCAACAATGGTGTTTGGAGATCCAGCTGCAATCGCCAAAATATTAAGCAGCTACCCTGGGGCACCTATTACATACATAAGCTGTCAACTAAAGCATCTCCCCTCAATTGAAAAGACTCATCATCTTTCTAATAAGCGACCAATGTTACGCCTAACAGTTGATAGAGATGGATTTAAACCCGACCACGGAATTGAAACCAAAAAACTTAGAGGTCTAAATGTTCACCAAATCAATCAACTGTATGGTTCAGAGGGACGCCCAACATACTATCAATCTACACACATCGATGATGGGTTTTATCATGGCGTAATAACTAACGGTAATTTAACAGCGATTGCTGGAACACATATCACTTCCAAGCAGGAACAAATTGCTGTTGTGGGTAATGTTTATACTCTTCCACAGTACCGTGGACTAGGACAAGCCACCGCTGCTACTAGTTCTACAACGAAAGAATTGTTAAAATTTTGTACAAAAGTTGTACTAACAGTAGACCCTAAAAATATGCCAGCTCTAGCGGCATACAAACATCTTGGCTATCGTGAGGGGGATACCTTTATCGAAAGCAATGCACGGCAACACTTTGGTGTAAATCTGCGTTCCTTCGGTTTACGTTTCAAATCAAAAATTACCAATTACATAAAAGGCTAATACATCGAACAGGTAAACCACTATGACTGAAATCTCACAATCTGATATCAACAATCTCGAACTTGCCGAAATAGGTGAACAACGTATTACGTGGGCTGAAAGAGAAATGCCTGTATTGAGACAAATACGTGAGCGATTTGTGCGGGAAAAACCTCTTTTGGGAATACGTATTGGGGCATGTCTGCACGTGACTACCGAAACTGCAAACCTCATTTCAACATTGCGAGACGGAGGTGCTGAAATACGCCTCTGTGCCAGTAATCCTCTTTCAACCCAAGATGATGTAGCTGCTGCCTTAGCAAAGAATCGTGGCATATCAGTTTTCGCTCGCAATAATGAAGACAACGAAACCTATTACAAACATATCCAGGAAACAGTCGACCATCAACCTCAAATTACGATGGATGATGGTGCAGATTTAGTTGCAACTATACATCGTGAAAGACGAGACCTCCTCCCCCAAATTCTTGGAGGCACAGAAGAAACGACGACTGGGGTTATCCGATTACAAGCTATGGCAAATGAGAATGCATTAGAGTACCCAATCGCAGCAGTAAATGAATCAAACACCAAACATTTATTTGATAATCGATATGGAACAGGGCAATCAACTCTCGATGGGATAATTCGAGCTACTAACGTCTTGATAGCAGGAAAAACAATAGTTATTGCAGGATATGGCTGGTGTGGGCGTGGGTTGGCCTCAAGGACACGAGGGCATGGTGGAAAAGTAATAGTCACTGAAATAGAACCTTTAAGAGCACTCGAGGCAACAATGGATGGCTTCGAGGTTCTATCCATGGAAGAGGCTGCAAAAACTGGTGATATATTTATCACAGCTACAGGAAACCGAGATGTGATTGGTCCGAAAATTTTTAAAATAATTAAGGATGGGGCTATCCTTGCCAATAGCGGACATTTTGATAATGAAATCGATGTAAAGAACCTAGAAAAAATCAGCGAAGGAAAACGTCGAATACGAGGGTCGGTTGATCAATATAATCTCGATGATGGACGTAAAATATACTTATTAAGTGAAGGACGATTGGTCAATTTAGCTGCAGCAGAAGGGCATCCAGCGTCTGTAATGGATATGTCATTTGCTAACCAGGCCCTTGGTATAGAATGGCTACTTAAAAATGAAGGGAAACTCGAAAAAACAGTGCACACACTCCCGCAAGAAATAGATCGTCAAATAGCACATATGAAACTTCAAGCAATGGGAATTACTATAGATGAGCTGACAAATGTACAGAAGAAATATCTCGTGAGCTGGGAGGGAGGGACCTAATATGCCTCACTTCATTACCTCCGAAAGTGTTACGGAAGGACACCCTGACAAGGTATGCGACCAAATTTCCGATGCAATCCTCGATGCATACCTCAAGGAGGATCCAACTGCTAGGGTTGCTTGCGAAACTATGATTGCATCAGATTTGATAGTTGTAACTGGTGAAATTACTTCCCATGCAAATATTGATGTACAAAAAATCATCAGATCAACAACAAAACGCATAGGATATGACACGGATACTTCCGGATTTAATATCAACAATTGCGAAATTTTGGTTCATCTCAATAAACAATCTGCAGATATTTCTGCAGGGGTATCAAACTCTCTTGAACTACGCACAGGTGCAACAAATGATGCTGAAGCAGAAATGGGAGCAGGTGATCAGGGCATGATGATTGGCTTTGCCTGTGATGAAACCCCTGAGCTAATGCCCTTGACAATTTCTCTTGCACATCAACTAGCAAAATGCCTTGCAACATTACGCAAAAACCAATCAGTGCCCTGGCTGCTACCTGATGGAAAATCCCAAGTCACTATCTCTTATAACGATGAGTGGGAACCGATTCAACTAGAGTCAGTCGTAATTTCAACGCAGCATACAGAAGCCACCGATCTACAAACAATACAAAAGGATGTCCAGACAAAAGTAATCGAGCCAATTTTAAATAATGGAATTTATAATCGTCACACCAAAGTATTTATAAATCCGTCAGGAAGATTTGTTATAGGCGGTCCCCAAGGTGACACTGGACTTACAGGTCGAAAGATAATAGTAGATACATATGGTGGTGTCGCACGTCATGGTGGAGGTGCCTTTAGCGGAAAAGATCCTTCCAAGGTAGACAGATCAGCTTCATATGCAGCTCGATGGGTCGCAAAAACAATAGTTGCGGCAGGTTTAGCGAAACGGTGTGAATTCACGGTATCCTATGCAATTGGTGTTGCTGAGCCAATGGCAACAAACGTCGAATTATTTGGAACAGGTCGTGTCTCAAAGGAATCTATACTTGCTGCTGTCAAAAAAGAATTTGATTTAAGGCCTGCAGCAATTATCCGCGACTTAGATCTCACTCAGCCAATCTATGAAAATATTGCAGCATATGGACATTTCGGAAGGGCTGAGCTGAACTTGCCCTGGGAAAATACAAGCAAAGCAGACTCTTTGGCACAGCATGCTAAGTTAGCTCATATCACCTAATTATGGATGCAATCATTTTAGTCGGTGGTCAAGGTGTACGTTTACGCCCCTTAACAATCACAAGGCACAAAAGCTTAGTTCCAGTGGCAAATAAACCCGCAATAGAATGGTTATTTGATTGGCTCTACCATCATGGTATTAAAAGAGTTATT
>CAWVTC010000135.1:0-4339 GCA_963933025.1 uncultured Dehalococcoidia bacterium
CAGTACGAAATCAGTGGCTTTTGTTTGAAGAGTTAATTGTTCTAATTGTTCTTCTTCAATTAGTAAAAGTGTTGCAATAGCTTGTTCCTCGCAAATATCTAATATGGCTTGTAGGCTATCCCACGAAAAATCCCTTGTATCTAAGAGAATGGCTTGTAAATCATCAAGTGTTGGACCTTTTTCGTTATCAAATTTTTCTGGATGCACGATAGTTATATGAAAGCTCGCATCTAATAGAAGATTTTGTAAATCATTCCAGTCAGTCCGGGTAGTTATTATTTGAACGTTACGCATGTTTTCTCGTAACTATCTTTATTTGCTAGTTTCGATAATTGCCGACATGCTGCCGGCACTTGTTTCCATTAAAGGATCTGCTCCAAACTGATGGATCCGACTTTGATGTATAAGACATTTTTCTTTGGCTGCAGTCATTACAATTGCTTGTCCTTGACTGTCTACTGTACTTGCTATGGCAAACCCTTTTTCACGTGAATAACTAAAAATACTAGCAAGCATTGCGATAACGTAGGCATATGTATGACTATCATCATCGAGCAAAACAAGATGACATGGAAGGTCTAGAGCCTCACTCGTCTCCAGCTCTTCAAGCACTTGCGTACCCTTACCTGTTTCTAGTTCCATTTACCTACTCTATAGAGCATTCAGTGATTTTCAAGTATGAAGAACGTCTTTTTGTTTGTAACTACTCACTTTAAACTTAGATGGGTGAGCTATAACGGTCTACGCTCGATATAAAAGCTTCTATAAGTTTTCATATAAACTAATAATCATGAGTAGTGAACATAACTTACCTGGTTTTGGTAATGATCCAACGACTTCAGCCCAATTTTCAAGTTTGATTGCCAGACTACTGGATTACTGTGCAGCAGGTCTTGAGGGCCTAACCGAGGAACAGGTTTCCGATACTCGTAGAGGGATTACCAATTCAATTGGGTTTGATATTTGGCACGTAGTAAGAACGATTGACAACATTATTTTTTTTGTATTTGAACGAGAGCAGCCAATTTGGCTTAAAGGTGAATTTGATAAACGTTGGGGCTTCCCACCTGTAGATCAAGGAACAGATATGGATGTCGAAGAGGCCTACGCACTTCGCTTTCCTGAAGGCTCTGCATTTCTCGAATATATTCAATCTGTCAAAATTGCCGTAGTTCCAAAAATTCGTGAAATGGATGATGAGTATTTTTCGGTAATACAATTTGTGCGGCCTTGGGGGGAGGTTTCGCGCATGGAAATGATAGGCCATGGCTTGATAGGTCATGGGAATGGTCATTTAGGTCGTGTTTCTTTAGCACGGAATCTCTATGGGCTTGAGGGACTTGCTTACTGATGTGGTCGGGGTGCGCAGATTTGAACTGCGGACTTCTTCGTCCCGAACGAAGCACTCTACCAAGCTGAGCTACACCCCGATGTGAAACAACAGGATAGCGTTCACTTGCGGTGAACGGAATACTAAGATTTTTGCAGTTTTTTTATTTAACATACCTGTAACAGCTACCAATGGTTTTCAAGTTATTCTTTTCTAGTCCTGTATATATATCAGGACGGAGGTTTTATGATTGATTCTGGTGATACTAGTTGGATTTTGATTTCAACTGCGCTTGTGTTGTTAATGACTCCTGGGCTTGCTTTTTTCTATGGCGGCTTAGTTGGTTCGAAAAATGTGAACGCAACAATTATGCAAAGTTTTATTTGCCTTGGAGTAGTTGGAGTGGTTTGGGTGTTGTGGGGATACTCATTAGCTTTCGGAACTGATGTAGGCGGGTTTGTTGGAGATTTAGGTTACTTTGGCCTTCGAAATGTTGGCTTTGATGAAGCCTTTCCAGGTACAGGAATTCCGCATTTGCTCTTTATGGCATTTCAAATGATGTTTGCTGTGATTACACCTGCTCTTGTTACTGGAGCTTTTGCTGGACGGATGAAGTTCTGTAGTTTTATTGTGTTTGTGGTGGCATGGGTCACTATTGTTTACGCTCCTCTTGCTCATTGGGTATGGGGTGGTGGTTGGATGGCTACTGAGCTCCAAGCAGCTGATTTTGCTGGCGGTACAGTTGTTCATATTAATGCGGGTATTGCAGCCGTAGCTGCAGCTCTTATTATTGGAAAGCGGAGAAATACAAGTTCTTCTGAGCCGCATAATGTTCCCTTCGTTGTGTTAGGGGCTGCATTGCTTTGGTTCGGTTGGTTTGGTTTCAATGCAGGATCTGCTTTGTCCTCTGGAGGAGGCGCAGCGAACGCATTTGTCACTACTAATAGTGCTGCTGCGATGGCTGCACTCACTTGGGTAGGGCTGTCTTGGTTCCATACAGGTAAGGCTTCAGTTGTAGGAGCTGCTGTAGGTGCTGTAGCTGGTTTAGTTGCTATCACCCCTGCTGCTGGATTTGTAGGTTTATGGCCTGCTACCGATGGGTTTTTAAATGCTTTCCCGGCATTAATTATTGGTGCGATGTCCAGTGTTCTTGGTTTCTATACAATCCGATTACTATCGAGATTCCGCAGCTTTGACGATACCTTGGATGTCTTTGCTGTTCATGGCGTTGGAGGTATGTGGGGTGCTCTAGCTACAGGTATCTTTGCAGTAGCTGCTGTTGGGGGTGTTGCTGGTCTTATTGAGGGTGAAGGTGGCCAGTTGTGGCGCCAGGTAGTTGCGATTTTGGCGACCGTTGGTTGGACTTTTGTTATGACTAGCGTGATCTTGCTCGCTATCAAGTACACAATGGGTCTTGTAGTAACTGAGGAAGCTGAGGAAGAGGGCCTCGATCTTGCTGAGCATGGTGAAACTGCCTATATCGCATAGGCTCTTTCTCACTTAATGATTAAGATGAAGCGCTCGAAAGGGCGCTTCATCTTTTGTACTTTATAATTGATATTTAGTTGAATAAAAAAAGGATCCTTCGGCGATACTTTTATGTCTAGCGTTAGATATGGCAACCTTTTTGTTAGTTTATTCGTAATTATTGTTCTAACCGCATGTTCCACCGGTCGTAGCAATGAGGCTTCTATTGAATATGTTGCTAGGCCTGCCTATGAGGATGTAACACCGGTAGCACAACTAACTGCTACCCCAATATCATTGCCTGAACCGGAATTTTTTATCAGTAAAAGTACCGTTCCCCACGGAGGAACTTTGCTGATTTCAGTCGTAGGATCTGTTATCCGAGGTACAGTCACTTTTTTAAACATAGAACTACCACTTACGAGGGGTGATAGGTCATATTACACATTCGTTCCTATTTCTCGGACTGTGTCGCTTGGGATGGAGAGAATTGTTATAAGAGTAGTTTATAGCAATGAGGTGGAATTTGAAGAAGAGAGAATAGTTCAAATAGTTGGGCGAGAGTGGAGTTTTTATGATTTTAGTGATGACAATTTTGAAAATCCGACATTGCTTTCCCGAATACAAAGAGAAGATGAGGACGCAACTTTAAAGGCTACCTTTGATCGTATCAGCCCGGTAAAATTATGGAAAGATGGACCATGGTTAAAACCGTTACATTTTGACGCACTTATAACGAGTGAATTTGGTGAAGAACGTGATTATGGTGATGGGCTTACCCGATACCATGAGGGTGTTGATTTTAGTGCAGACGTAGGAACCCCTATTTATGCTTCTAATAGCGGCCAGGTTGTTTTAGCAAGGCAACTTTCTTTACGTGGGAATTATGTTGCCATAGATCATGGAGGAGGATTGTATTCAGCTTATGGACATTTGAGTACTTTTGCAGCTGCAGAAGGTCAAATGGTTAGTGCAGGTGATTTAATTGGCTATGTAGGTCAATCAGGACTTTCAACTGGGGCTCATTTACATTGGGAAATTATTGCGCACGGAATTTCTGTTGATCCTCTACTCTTTACGAATGGGGCTAATGGGTTTTAGGTGATCATAATAATGAAAAAGTACTTCCAGGATCGAAAAAAGAATGTGGAATTTAGGGGAATACAAATGCAGGTTCCTAATACACCAGCTAACAATCCACCAGATATACGAACTATCGAACAGCTTAATTATAATTATGGTTCCAATTTGCATGTTGTTGAAGATGAAAAGCGAGGTATTAAAAAGAAAACTTGGAGAAGGTTGAAAAGGTTTTTTAACATGTTGACTAAGTTATCTACAAGGTTTTATTTCGGTTCCTTATGCAATTATCGCTAGAAATTGAAACCATTCCCGTAGGGACTTATGCGATTGGCAGTGATTTAGTGGCATTGATGTCCTTTGCAGTTGCAAGAGATTTTGGTGCGCAACATCCGCTAATTGCTCTGGCCGAAAGACTGGCAGGACCTTTAGGTATTCGGCTTAACCCCCTGACAACTTTTT
>CAWVTC010000136.1:0-4302 GCA_963933025.1 uncultured Dehalococcoidia bacterium
GGCTGTGGCTATAGCTGTGCCTGTAGCTGTGCCTGTAGCTGTGCCTGTAGCTGTGCCTGTAGCCTTTGTACATGAAGTCAGTAGAGCGATTCCAAGGAGAAATCCTCCAAAAAGAACAAAAAAACTACCAAAAACCTTCATATCTATCAAATCTCCTGTATTATCATTTTCATGATAGATTTTGAATTTAACCCTCTATGGATATTCGGTCAATTATCTGCTTTTTTTGTTTGGTATCATTTAAGGTGTAGAACAACTTCTATTTGTGTAGGTAGTGATGACGCAGCAGTTTCCAGGTTCAGAGTTCCCGAGTATTCCAGGAGATCCTTTAATTTTAGAACCCTTACAAAAGTCTCTTCTTGCTATGACTTATGGTGTTCATATTATTGGTTCCACCAGTGTAAAAAATGAACATAATCTTATGATTGCTGATTGGGTTATGCAGGTTTCTTTCCAACCACGTCTTGTTGCGGTCTCTATTGAGAACGATGCAAGAACTTTGAGATTTATCCAGGAAACAAAAAGTTTTACGGTAAATTTATTGCATCAGCTTGATGGGATTGATTTGGCCCGGGCTGTTGTTATGCCTAGTGAAGGTAAAAAAATTAAGGGGCGGTCAATTTCTTTTTCTGAAAAGGTGCATAATAAATTGGACGGATTGGATCATACCTTTGCTAAAAATGGGTCTCCTATTCTTAATAATGCACTTGCTTGGTATGGGTGTGATGTTCAACAACTGATTCCAGCAGGAGATCATACCCTAGTGATAGGTGAAGCAATTGAAGGTGCCCTTCTTCGCAGCGGAGATGCTTTAACAGAAAAAGAACTTGGTTGGGAGTATGGAGGATAGTTAATCAAGTTATCTGGTAGTCTTCCAATGTGGACAATTTTTCAATAGATGAACATCCAGATTTACACGATCCAATTGGGATAGTTGCATTCACAGGTTGGAATGATGCGGCAAATGCGGCTTCGGATGCAGCACATTTTGTTGCAAAAAACCTGAAAGCTCAGCGATTCGCATCATTAAAAGAGGAATCTTTTTATGATTTTACGAAAACCCCTCCTTCAGTAAGTATTTCTTCTTCTGGCATCCGCACTTTAAATTGGCCTAGTCCAGAGTTTTATTTTGTAAGTCAATCCGATTTAGAAAGGGATTTAATAATTGCAATTGCTGCTGAGCCAGATTTAAGGTGGCGGACTTTTTCCCAAAGCTATGTTGATCTTTTTGAATCTTTTAATGTGTCGTTAGTTATTTCGTTGGGTGCTTTGCTTACGGAAAGTAGTCATCGCCGTCCGATTCATATAGCAGGTAGTTCTCCTAATTTAGATATTGAACAGCGTCTTCGATTTCCGCGTTCATCTTATGAAGGACCAACAGGTATTCTTGGTGTGTTGAATTCTGCGTTACAGCAGGCTGATGTTCCTGCTATTAGTTTATGGGCTTCTGTACCGCATTATATTGTGGAAACCTGCCCTCCTGCGACACTTGCGCTGCTAAAAAAAATCGAAAGCATTACTGATATTCATTTAGATACTAGTGAGTTGAATTTTTCGTGTGAAAGATTTTATGAAACAACAGACACAACTCTTGAAGCCGATCCTACTCTTCGTGAATATGTTCGGCTTATTGAGGAAAGTACTGTTGAGGATTCTATTGATACTAGTGATGGGAATAAAAAACCTTTAGATGCTGAAGAAATATTGAGTGATGTTGAGCAATTTTTTCGTGATCAGCAGGATGATTTATAGGTAACATTGCCCATATGCACTTGTTAAACTGTATTTGTGCTTAATCTACGTTCCTCCGAAGTAAGTTCATTTAAAATTATTTCAGATCTTGTTCCGACAGGTGATCAACCTCAGGCAATCGAGAAGCTTACGAACGGACTGTTACGTGGTGATAGATATCAAACATTGCTGGGAGCAACCGGTTCTGGGAAGACTTTCACTATTGCCAATGTTATCGCTGAAGTACAACGTCCAACCCTTGTTCTTGTGCATAATAAGACATTAGCAGCTCAGCTTTGTTCAGAGTTAAAAGATTTTTTTCCTGATAATGCTGTTGAATATTTTGTGTCTTACTATGATTACTACCAACCCGAAGCTTATTTACCACGAACTGATACTTATATTGCAAAAGATGCTGATAGAAATAATGAAATTGATAAGTTAAGACATGCTGCGACTCGTTCTTTGCTAACACGCAGAGACGTCATTATTGTTGCGAGTGTTTCGTGTATTTATGGTTTGGGAAAACCAGAAGATTATGCTGAGTTTGTACTTAATTTCAAAGTCGGTGAGAAGATGCATCGTCGTGAGCTTTTGATGCGCATGGTAGACATGCATTATGAGCGTAATGATCAGACTGTGGATCGAGGTAGGTTTCGACTAAGGGGTGACTCGCTTACTATTCTTCCTTCCTATGAAGACTTGGCAGTGCGTGTTGATTTTTGGGATGACGAAGTTGAGCGTATTTCAGAACTTGATCCGCTTACAGGTGAAATCGTTGCTGAAAAAGAGTCAGTTGAGATTTTTCCTGCCCAGCATTTCGTAACTAGTCGAGATCATGTAGTTGAGGCGCTTGTAACTATTGAAGTAGAACTAAAGGCTCAGTTAAAATTATTGCATGGACAAGGGAAAATCTTGGAGGCTGCACGTTTGGAGGAAAGAACACGTTATGATCTTGAAACTATTCGTGAAACCGGTTATTGCGCAGGTGTAGAAAACTATTCTCGGCATTTACAATCGCGTCCAGAGGGAAGTACACCATGGTGTTTACTCGATTATTTCCCTGATGATTGGCTGACTATTGTTGATGAATCCCATATGACCTTGCCCCAAGTTAAAGGACAATTTTTTGGTGACCGTGCACGGAAGACAACCCTTGTTGATCATGGTTTTCGTTTGCCAAGTGCGATAGATAATCGGCCATTAACTTTTGACGAATTTGATCAGCATATTAAGCAAGCCATCTTTGTTAGTGCAACACCCGCAGATATTGAAACTGAACGTTCTTCGCAGATTGTTCAGCAGGTTATTCGTCCTACTGGGATTCTTGATCCGGTTATCGAGGTCCGTCCAACTAAACATCAGATTGATGATTTGATAAATGAGATTCAAGAGACAGTCAAAAATGGACAACGGGTATTGTGTACCACTCTAACAAAAAAAATGGCAGAAGATCTTGCTGATTATTTAATAGAGGTAGGGATAAAAACTCAATATTTGCATTCAGAGATTGAAACATTAGATCGAGTTGAGATTCTTCGTGACTTGCGACTGGGAGTTTATGATGTTTTAGTCGGAATTAATCTCTTGCGTGAAGGACTTGATCTTCCTGAAGTTTCACTTGTGGTTATTCTTGATGCTGATAAAGAAGGATTTTTACGTTCAAGTCGTTCTTTGGTTCAGACAATTGGACGAGCAGCTCGACACGAAGAAGGTCGAGTAATTATGTATGCCGACCAGATCACTCGATCAATGGAGCAAGCAATTAATGAAACGAACCGACGGCGTAGCATTCAAATGGAATATAACGAAAAGCATGACGTAGTACCTAAGACTATCGTTAAGGCTGTGCGTGATATCACTGATCGTGTACGTGAAGTTATTGACGAAGACAAAGCACATGGGAGCCAGGGTTTTGATGATATGCCTCGAGATGAATTGATTAGATTAATCAAGGATTTAGAGAGTCAAATGAAATCTTCAGCTAAAAATTTGGAATTTGAAAAAGCTGCTGCTTTGCGTGATCAAATTGTTGAATTGCGTAAGATTTTTGTTACTTCAGGAGAAGAAGAGCTTAGTATATTTGCTTCAGTTGCAGGGCGCCGAGGACCGATCCGATATGGAAGTGGACAAGCAGGAGGTCGTGATCGCCGCCGACATGTTGGAAAGAATTAATACTGTTTGATTACTGTATTACGACGTGATGCACTATCGGTCCTGGGCCAGTTCCAGCTTGTTGACCTGACGAGAAGTCCTTCCCATTCACTAAGACTGAAATTGTTGTACCAGAACGGTTGGAACATTCCTGGTTTCCAGAAATGACGAAATCTATTCGATAACCTCCTGCACTTGTAGTAAGAGTTGATAAACCATTTTTTCCATCAAATCGGAGTTCAACTAGTGTTCCTACAGGAGCATTAACCCCAGCAATTGTTAGCCTTCCTAGGACTGTAATCGGTGGCGTAGGAGGTGCTCCTCCAGTGGTTACAGCAGGACAGTAAACAAGTGTAGCAGGCTCAGGTGTTGGCTCAGGTGTTGGTTCAGGTGTTGGTTCAGGTGTTGGTTCAGGTG
>CAWVTC010000137.1:0-4274 GCA_963933025.1 uncultured Dehalococcoidia bacterium
CGCGTGCAAGTGAATTACTGGAAGGAATTGGTATTCCCACCCAACAGCATGAGGGGCCAATGAGCGCAGTTGCACCGGGCTGGAAAGTCAGAGTCCTGCTGGCACAGGCACTGTTTTCCGATCCGGATATTCTATTGCTCGACGAACCGACAAATAACCTTGATATCAACACGATACGCTGGCTCGAAGATTATTTGGTAGACAGTAAATCGACGATGGTGATCATCTCGCATGATCGACATTTCCTAAATAGTATCTGCACGCATATGACCGATATTGATTATGGGGAGTTGCGTGAATTTCCTGGAAACTATGACGAGTACATGACTGCTGCCACACAGACACGTGAGCGAATGCAGGCCAATAACGCCAAGAAAAAAGCGAAAATGACGGAGCTGCAGACTTTTGTCAGCCGCTTTTCCGCGAATGCTTCAAAAGCACGTCAGGCAACATCTCGTGTGCGTCAGCTGGAGAAAATCCAGCTTGAGGAGATAAAACCATCGAGCCGGGCCAGTCCGTTCATTCGCTTTGAACAGGAAAAGCCGTTACGTCGCTTCGCGCTTGAGGCGACCGAACTCAGAAAAAGCTTCGACGAAGGGGCGCTGTTTTCAAATCTGGATCTGGCTATAGAGGCAGGCTCACGGGTTGCGATTATCGGCCCGAATGGTATCGGCAAGACGACGCTTGCGCGGTGCCTGCTGCAGGACCTTGACATAGACCACGGGACAGTCAAATGGGCGGAGAATGCAGATATCGGTTATTTTTCTCAAGATCACACGGCGGAGTTTAGTAGCGACATGACGGTATTCGAATGGATCAGTCAGTGGCGGTCTGCTGACTGCGATGATCAACAGTTGCGAGCTACGCTCGGCAGAATGCTGTTTTCCAGGGATGCCAGCGATAAATCAATCAAGGTGCTATCTGGCGGTGAAGAAAGCCGGATGCTGTTCGGAAAGCTAACTTTGAGAAAACACAATGTGATGGTGATGGACGAACCGACAAACCACCTTGACATGGAATCCATAGAGGCTTTGAACCTCGCCTTAGTGAACTATCCTGGTACATTGATCTTTATCAGCCACGATAGGGAATTTGTATCATCGCTGGCCACGCGAATTATCGAATTGACACCCACTGGCGTCGTCGACTTTGCAGGTAGCTATGATGACTACCTGCGTGCTCATTCCGTCACAGCAGGATAATTTTAGATAGTGGCCTTTTAGGTTTCAAAAAGGCGTCAATGAAATTAATTTTTATGGGTATTAATTCCAACGTGATTTTCATTTAAGTGGAGACTTGTGGTTATACATTTAATCAAATTCTTTCTTAATTGCAGCTGTTTGTTTTTTAGTTGCTTTTGGAATTTTTCTAAATTTCCCCCTAGTTTAGAACGATCTCCTTGTTGTCCTACAGTAAGGCTAATCGTTTTTTCTGCTAGTTGGAAACCTTAGAGTTGATTGAATAACAATTATTAATTAGGTTTTCATACATGAACTTTAGTCCAATGCTATCGCCTAAAGAAATGCTTCATAAAGGCGTATTTGGAGGGACTTATTTTAGTGAGTTAATTGATTATAAAAAATTCCCTGATGATTGGTTTCAAGGGATAGAAAAAAGTTTTTATTGCTCCGAAAAATACAGAGTGGAGGTTAATTTTTTTAAAATAAAGTCAGGCCAATCCCAAAAAGAATGGGAGGAGAAGGGCTGGATCCATAAAGATGACCCTAGGGGTTGGTTTGAATGGTACTGCAAGTACTACATAGGTCGAAGACACGAGGACGATGAACGTCAAATAAAAAGATGGGCAGCATTTTGTGGGCCAAAAGGGCGCTGGAGAAATCGCATCTATTCTCAGATAAATTGCTGTGAATGTTCTATTTCATCGAGTCATGATGTGAGTAGACGCATACAGCAGTCGCTCTTGCATTGGTCATATGTAGTGAATGACGCAGATTATAAATTGTGGTTAAAGGCTAAAGATAAGTGTTGACTGTAATAATGATAAGAGCACTCAAACAGCTTGTTTTTAAATTTATAACCTTTTGAAGTTATATATCTCGGAATTCAGCAATAACCGGGGCATGGTCTGAGGGACGTTCATTTTTTCGAGGCTCAACATCAATAGAACATCCAGTACAAAGATCACTTAGCTTTTTTGATGCGAGTATCAGATCAATTCTCATTCCCATGTTTCTACGGAAAGCCGCTGCGCGGTAATCCCACCAACTGAAACTTTTTTCGGGCTGTTCAAATAAGCGAAATGTATCTATATAGCCCACAGACTTTATTTTAGTTAATGCGGTACGCTCTTTTGGGCTGCAAAGGACCTTCCCTTCCCAGGTAGCAGGGTCATGTACGTCAGGGTCTTCTGGTGCGATATTGAAATCCCCCATTGCCAGTACAAGCTCATGAGATTGTACTTCCGCCTGAAGCTGAGCGTCTAAAGCATTAAGCCACTTTAGTTTGTATTCGTATTTATCGGAGTCAACGCTCTGCCCATTGGGCACATATAAGTTGAAAATCCTGACATTATCAAAAGTGGCTCCCAGCACTCTTTTCTGTGGGTCAGAAAAACCATTCAACTCCATCGTCACATCTTGGGGGGGGCGGCGTGATATTAGAGCCACCCCATTATAGGTAGGCTGACCGCTAAAAACAGTCGTATAGCCACGTTCTTCAAACGCACTTGCAGGGAAATTCTCGTCTGTCATTTTAGTTTCTTGAAGGCCAAGAACATCTGGCTTTACACGTTCAAGCCACTCGATCACCTGCTCGAGACGCACCCTCAGACTGTTCACATTCCACGTTGCAATCTTCATGAATTGATAGTCTCCTTTGTCAGGATGCCGTCTTGGATGAGTAAAGGATCTAAACTGGGCAAACGTCCCCGGAAATCCTGGAAGTTATCGAGCGCTTCACGGCTTCCACCGGTTGCCAAGATACAGCTCCGGAACCTTCTTGCTGTCTCTTCATCAAATATGCCCGAGTCCTTAAATGCGGAGAATGCGTCAGCTGCTAAAACCTCTGCCCACTTATAGCTGTAGTAGCCAGCGGCATAACTACCACCAAAGACATGTGAGAAAGTATTAGGAAAACGGTTGAATGTCGGAACTTTCATAACAGTCACTTCATTTCGAATATTTTCCAGAATCTCTTCTGTTAACGATCCCTGAGTGGGATCGTATTCGGCATGGAGTTTAAAATCAAAGAGCGCGAACTCAATTTGTCGAATCATTGCGAGTCCAGCCTGAAATGAACGAGAGGCATTTAATGTCGTTAATGTTTCCGCTGGTAGGGCCTTGCCTGTGAGATAGTGTCCTGAGATTAGGGGTAGTACCTCTGGTGCCCAAGCGTAGTTTTCTAGAAATTGACTTGGGAGTTCTACGGCATCCCAAGGCACTCCATTGATTCCAGATATTGACGGATAATCGACCTCGGTCAACAGGTGATGCAGCGCATGTCCGAATTCGTGAAATAGTGTGACTACATCGTCATGAGTCAGTAATGCTGGGTCAGAATTAGAGGGTGGATTAAAGTTGCAGACCAAATAAGCTACCGGTCTTTGGCTTAGTCCCTCTAGCTCGCATCTCACGAGGCATTCATCCATCCATGCACCGCCCCGTTTGTTTGGCCGAGTAAAAAGGTCTGCAAAAAACCCTCCAATAGGCGATCCTTCGTCTGAAAAAATTTCGTAGTAAATTACATCTGGATGCCAGGTTTCCACATTATTTTGAGAGTTAATCTTGATTCCAAAGAGTTTTTCTGCAACGACAAATAATCCTGCAATGACGGTTGGCAGAGGAAAATAGGGGCGTAACTCATTGTCGGATAGCCCAAAGCGGGATTGACGGAGTTTTTCAGAAAAATAGGATATATCCCAGGGGTTCAAGCGCCTTTCTGCAAAAGCTTCGAGTTCATCAAGTTCCGTTTGAGCTACCGGCCGACTTTTCTCTGCAAGCTCTTGGAGAAACTTTAGAACTTCTTTGGTCGAGTTCGCCATTTTGGTTGCGAGGGAAAATTCCGCATAGTTACTAAATCCTAAAAGAAGTGCTGATTCATGACGCAGTCTCACTATTTTTTCAATTAGCACTCGGTTGTCCCAACGTCCCGCCTGTGGACCTTGGTCAGATGCGCGAGTTACCCATGCTTTGTAATAAAGGGATCTGAGGTTTTCGTTCTCAGCATGGGCCATGATTGCTTGGTAAGTGGGAGGATCAAGAGTAAATAACCAGCCAATTTTACCCTCTTTTTCAGCAAGCTCCTTAGCCCGGGAA
>CAWVTC010000138.1:0-4256 GCA_963933025.1 uncultured Dehalococcoidia bacterium
AAGGCCCTAGACAAACCTGACCGCTTGGCATATCTATCATTTGGCTTAAAGCTTACGCAAACCTCCTGGGCTGATTCACGTATTTATTTTGAGCGAGGGGCTCCCCTCCTTCGAAACGTACATCCTTCTTGTCGTGAAGAGTTTTTACAATTAGCTGCAAATGTTGCCGAGCAAAACACACGTGCAATGCTTGGTTCATTTGAATCAGCATCTGACGCATTAGGCCAGATCCCTATTGAGTATCACCGTTCGGTCATAGAACTTGCGTGCGCTACTTCAGTAATTTCTCCAATTGCTGCGATGGATTTTTTAACACATACACCAACAGTGCTTGAAAAAATACCTATTGATGCGTTACCTGTTTGGCATGAAGCTGGATTGAATATTTTGGAATCCTCATTAGATGGAGGTGAGGCTTATTTTCGTTTGCAATCCAGTAGAGGGGAGGATGCTCTCGACAAATTAAGCTCAAGAATAGAGCTTACGAAAGTAGGAGAGATTTTGAGATTATATGCCAAGGCTCTTACTGGTCGTGATGTTAGCGTTCAATCAACAGCTGCTTTGACAGAAAAAGGTATTGGTTGGGTTGATGAGCATGTCGCGAGTACGGAAGGATCTAGTATTTATTTGCCAGTTGTTATGGAGCAGTACTCTTCTAAGGAGGAAAACTTTGCTTCTTTGAAAGTTTTTGTGACTCACCAAGCTGCGCATCTTGAATTCGGTTCTTTTAATTTTGATTTACAGAAGCCAGCAACTATTTTTGAAAATTTGAGAGATGGTTTGATTAAGGATGCCGAACCCATAGGTACTGCGTTTACTACACCTTTTGAGCGTTTTTTTGATCTTTTCCGAATTAGACAGCTTGCAAGTGATTTGTATGAGATATCTGAGGATGCACGTATTGATGCTGCTATTAAACGTGAATATGGAGGTATTCGAAAATCTCTGAATCGTATCCAGGGTGAGGAGATGTTAAAACGTCCAAAAATCTCCGATTTACCTTTGAGACAAGCATTTGTCGAAAATCTTTTGCGTGTGAGTCTTGATGGACTAGATGCAGTTATGTGGCCAAAAAATAAGATGGAAGTTATGGGAAAGGGCATTGCTATACTTGCTCGGTTAACTGACAAAGGTGCAACTGTTGAGGATGCAGCAGAGGCGACGGTAAGGCTGTACAACATCGCCTCAAGGATACCTAATGAAAAAGTTGAGGATGATGGTGATTGGAGTCAAATAGATCCAGATGATGAAATGTTTTCACTTGATTCAACTGATATAGGAGGGCAAACAGAACAGCCTCAGTTTGGTGAGGAGGAGGAGGGTGAAACCGATTATGAAAGTCCGCAAGATGTAGATTTCCGCGGCGATTTTAAACCAGAGCTGGTCCAATTACTTATGAATTTGCGTGATGATCCTGAATTGGGGGAAGGTGGTGAATTTTCCCAAGATGCTTTGACTGAGGAACAGCTGGCTGAGTTATTAGAAAAGTCTGCTGATCTTGATCTTGATGCTTTGCTCGAAGGTGATCTTGAAACCACTACGGGAATGTTCCTTTCCAATTTGCTAAAAGAGGCAGGAACACCGATCAGTGAAGGTGAAGTTCAAGGGGACGAACCTAAATCTGATGATTCGACTGGTGAAGGTGAGGGAGAGGAGCCGCTTGTCCCAATCGTTACTACTTATTATTACGATGAATGGGATTTTCGTGCACATGATTATAAACCGCGTTGGTGTGCGGTTCAGGAGCAAACTCTTTCCCAGGGAGAGGAAGATTTTTATGACGAAGCATTGCTTGAACACTCTGCCCTTGTAACCCAAACACGAAAACAATTCGAGTTAATGAAGCCTGAGCTTTTTCGTAAAATGAAGAAGCTTGCTGATGGGGAAGATATTGATCTTGATTCTGCGATTGAGTGGATGGTTGATGTACGTGCAGGGGTTACACCAACAGAGAAAATTTATTGGAGACGTAATAAAATTGAGCGAGATGTTGCCATAGCTTTCTTAATAGATATGTCTGCAAGCACTGATGAGGAAATTGCAAAACGTGAACGTCCTTCAAGTGATGTCGATGATGATCCACGGAAGTATCTTTCTTGGTGGGTTTCAAAACGTCGTCAAGAAATGGCGGCGCCTCCAAAAAGAATTATCGATCTTGAAAAAGAAGCGACCGTTTTACTTATCACAGCACTTGAGACAATTGGTGATGAATATGGGATTTATGGGTTTAGTGGTTATGGTCGAGATAACGTAGAATTTTTTGTTATAAAAGATTTCCAAGAAGTGTTTGGACCCCAA
This sequence comes from uncultured Dehalococcoidia bacterium, assembly GCA_963933025.1. Lineage (GTDB taxonomy): Bacteria > Chloroflexota > Dehalococcoidia > Tepidiformales > Tepidiformaceae > JAKUNN01. Next base: position 2,299 of record CAWVTC010000138.1, read on the forward strand.
ATCAAAAAACGTATTGATAAAATTGCTCCAATACGATCAACTCGTATGGGTCCTGCAATTCGGCACGCGACAACAAAATTAAATGAAACTGGTGCCAAAGTTAAGATTTTATTTTTGCTAAGTGATGGACGTCCACAAGATCATGGTTATGGTCGAGATAGGACGGAAAAAGAATATGCAATACACGATACAAAGCAAGCACTTAATGAGGCGAAGCGTGATGGGATCACGCCTTTTGCAATAACCGTAGATCGTGCGGGGCATGACTATTTGAAGACCATGTGTGAAGACATGGGCTATGAAGTGGTGGCAGATATAGAGTCTTTGCCGCATAGATTACCAGCGCTGTACCGTAGGCTTACTGAGTAATGCCACTTTTTCTGATTCGTCATGGGGAGTCTGAAGGTAATGCGCTACGTGTTGTTCAAGGTCAAGGTGGTGACTACGCGCTTACAGTTGTTGGTAAGGGACAAGCCCAAAGTGTTGGAAAGTTGCTGGCTACCTTACCAGTTATAAGCTTTTTCTGTAGTCCACTAAGACGTGCTCGTGAAACGGCAGAATTAATAGTCGATTCGCTAGCTGAATCAATTTCTGAAGCTAGCTTAAATAATTCTATTACCTTTGATAAACGCTTGATGGAGTATGACTTCGGTGATTTGACGGGGACTCCATTTAAAGATTTGCCAGAAGATTATATGGATTTTTGGCGTGATATTAGGCCTGAACCTCTAGGATCTGAGGGTTCAAATAAATTTCGAGAGCGTGTAAATGCTGCGATCACTAAATATTTAAAAATTGTAAGGGAGGCAGATCCTAGTTCGATCTGTGTCGCTGTTACTCATGGTGGTGTCATTGATGCGATATGTAGCTCAGTAGTGGGATTACCTGCTGAGAAGTTCGGAGTTTTTCGTACAAATAATTGTGCTATTACAGAGCTGGATGAAGTACGAGGTCAAATTGTTATTACTCGACATAATGATTCTTGTCATCTAAAAGGAGAGTAATACTTAGCTGGAGAAAATGACAGAAATGCTATTAGTTTAGGTGTTTTCTTTGGGATATTGGAAGTGCTGTCATTTTACGTTATGAATATAAGAAAAATAAAGTGTCGCTTCCTAAATGAGCGTAGAGACACTTTTTGTTATGGGATTATTTTTTTACTACTTTGAATGAGTAGGTTTCGATCACGGGGTTTGCTAGGATTCTTTTACACATTTCATCTACCTGTTGTTCAGCACTCTTTTTCGTGGAAGTTTGTAGAGCTATCGTGAAAATTTTTCCAACACGAACGCTCTGGACATCTTCAAATTCGAGGGAATGGAGTGCTGATGTGATCGTTAGCCCTTCAGGGTCGTTCACAGTAGCTTTAAATGTAACTGAAACTGTTGCAGTAAAATTAGGCAATTGAAAGTTCCTCACCTGTAAGTATCTTGTAGACCTCTAAATATCGTTCACTTGTTTCATTGACTACATCGGATGGTAATTCTGGCAATTCTTCTCCATCTCGCCAACCACTTTTTGAGAGCCAGTCTCTTACTGGTTGTTTATCAAAACTTTCTTGTGATCGGCCAGGTTCGTACTTGGAGGCAGGCCAAAAGCGACTACTATCTGGAGTGAGAACCTCATCAATAAGAATAGTTTCTTCTTCCCGTAGTCCAAATTCAAATTTGGTATCCGCTATGATAATTCCACGTTCAAGAGCAACAGTGTGTGCGTATGTGTAAACGGCAATACTTCGTTTTTTCATGCTGTTGGCTACGTCCTCATCCACTATCTCAACAAGCTCTTCGTAGCTGATATTCTCATCATGTCCAATGTCAGCTTTGGTTGAAGGCGTAAAAATGTCTTCTGGTAATTTTCCTGATTCTTCAAGTCCTTCAGGTAAAGGAATTCCGCAAACGGCATTTGTGTTTTTGTAATCACGCCATCCTGATCCGCTTAGATAGCCACGTACAATA
>CAWVTC010000139.1:0-4145 GCA_963933025.1 uncultured Dehalococcoidia bacterium
TGACATCATCGCGTCAAACGGCGTAATACACGTAATAGATTCCGTGCTGCTGCCAAATTAGGAAAATTCATACGATATCTGCTGAACAGTGTATGGCCATACACTGTTCAGCAGATACATTTTTGCCTAATCCAACAATGTGTTCATGCAGTGAGGAATTTTCTGTCTAGCCATGGGAACTCTTTTCAACTGAGATCTGAGCAAGTTCTCGAATAAGAGCGTTCAGATAACCTCACTTATCTCGTAGTGAATGAATAATTGTCGTTGGAAGCCCAGTTTTTACGAATTGACGCTTGTATTAGGGGCACCAGCGGTAACTCCACCGTCTATTACCATCTCGCTGCCCGTCATGTACGAAGATTCGTCTGAAGCCAAAAACAAGGCTCCGTAGGCGATTTCTATAGGCTTTGCAACTCGTTGAAGTGGGACAGTGTTTTTTATCCTATTTTTATTTTCTTCGCCTTGTATTCTATGAGAAATCATATCTGTGTCGATAGCACCTGGATGAATGGAATTAGCCCTGATTCCGTACCTGCCGTACTGGACAGCTGTGGACTTCGTGAATATTCTGACTGCGCCTTTTGAAGCGTTGTAGACTGGCTGTATAGTTGGTTGACCAACTAGGCCAGAGATGGACGATATGTTGATGATTGAGCCGCCACCCGACTTTTTCATCTCAGGGATGACATGTTTCGTACCTAAAAATACACCTTTTGCGTTTACATTCATGACGGTATCCCAAATTTCTTCAGTCGTGTCGTCATTGGTGCCCCAGACTGCAATACCGGCATTATTCACAAGTATGTCTATTTTCCCAAAACGAGTTACTGTAGTTTCAACAGTCTTTGCCCAATTTTCAGAGTCAGATACATCTAAGTGAGTATAGAAACATTCACCACCGAGTTCTGCAACCTCTGCTTCAAGCTTTTCACCTTCTTCATCGAGAATATCCGCTATGACTACTTTTGCTCCTTCCTTGGCAAATAACTTTGCCTCGGCTGCACCCTGGCCCCTGGCTCCGCCAGTTATTAAAGCAACTTTTCCTTCGAGTCTCATATCAACTTCTCCTCAACTTTCTCATAAATTACATTAATCCATCAAACCGAATAATACAGTAGAAGAAGGGAATAATTAGGAGCACTATTGGTGCCCAATTGTTGGTAAAGGTTTTATTCGTTTGTATTTTTTCAGCACGATGTTACATGGAAATAACGATTTATTCTTTATGGGGAGTAACTAAATACTTTTCACCGGTAGCTTGTTTGGCATAGGCTTTAATAGTTTCCGGCTGAAGCATTTCTTCAAAAGATATCTCTTGAGTGTAGTGACTAGCAAAAGTGGTCTTAATTTCTTTAACTACTCGCTTACGCATCTGCTGAAACTTTTCCATGCCAAATTTTCCTATCATTGGAGTTAAAAGCCATCCCCCAAGTCCCCACTGCATACCAAATGATCTGTTCAGGATTGTCGGTGATTGATCTAGTCCGCCGTAGATATAAACTTGTTTATAGGTATCTGAGCCATATCGACTATATTCTTTAGCAATTTTGTTCGCCGCTATTTCCATTGCTGAGAGTATTTGTCCTGCAAGCCTTCCTTCATTCCCCCCCCCTGTCGCATCAAAGCCTAGAGTAGCACCAGTCGCTCCTAGAGCATCAACCAAGCTCTCCATGAAGTCAGGCTCGCTAATGTTACATATATGCTCAGCACCGAGGTTTTTAAGCAGTTCCACTTGTTCCGATTTTCTAACGATATTTACAAGAGGAACGGAGTCATCTTTACAGATTTTTACAAGCATTTGTCCTAAATTTGAGGCCGCGGCTGTATGTACTATCGCGCTGTGGTTTTCTAAGTTCATAGTTTCAATAAAGCCTAAAGCAGTTAATGGATTTACAAATGAAGAGGCAGCTTCAGAAGAAGTTGTGTTGTCATCCATCACCAAACAGCTAGTTGCTGGAACACATCTGTAATGGGAATACATAGCTCCACCAGCAACACCAACAGTTTTTCCTATAAGTTCTTTTGCATTAGAGCCGGCGTCTTCAATCACTCCACCACCCTCATTGCCTACTTTCATAGATTGGCCCATTCTTGGAGTCATTACTTTCATCAAACCTTCGTGGATTTTCATTTTTGCTACTGTATGATCACCTGAACCTGAAACACTCAGACTATCAAGATTGGCTGCAAAACTTATAAGAAGTCCTAAATCTGATGGATTAATAGGAGAAGCTTCTACTTTGATCAAAACTTCATTTTCTGAAGGCGTTGGTTTTTCTACGGTAACAATAGAAATTTCTATAGCTCCTTCACTTGTTACAGTTGATCTTATTTCTTTTGAAGTTTGCTCTGACATTCTTATTTTTCCTTTAGAACCAATAATTTGAAGCCTAATTATTTGCCGCTTGTCGATAAATTGCCAATATGTTCCATTTTCTAAGGTGTGGGAGGGGGTAAAAAGCGGGTATTTCATTCATGAGAAAGTAGTAGCGAGGCCAGGACTCGAACCTGCGACCCTTGGGTTATGAGAGAGACTAGGAAATGTTCAGGTAGTGGTATATTTTCTTTCTAATTATAGTAATTACAGATACCTGTCGGCTTAGTGTCAAACTAGATGGAATGTTATGTGGGTGCGAGCTATCGGCGACTTCCTCAATGGATCGTCCGGATCATTGCTTAATAAGTTTTTGGAAGGACCTTCTTTGTGTCCCTTGTGCTGGTGGGCTCACAATGCCGCCATATTTTTCTGTAAGTGAGACTTCGGCGACGTATATATCTCCTCTGGAGTCCACAGCGATTGCGTGGGGAGAATAAAATTGTCCAGGATCGTCACCGAAACTTTGATAACCTAGATTGGCAAGTTTATTACCTTCCTGATCCAGAATGGAAATGCGAGGCCCAATGCGTTCAGCTTTTGCATATGTCATAAACCCGGAAAAAAACTCGCCCACGTAAACTAACAACTGTCCGTTATTCTCTTTTATGCAGACCGCTCCAGGTCGGGCTATGTTCAATCCCATTTGATATTGGAAATTTCCGTCAGGGTCAAATATCTGTATCCGTTGATTCTCCCTGTCTGCCACATAAACCATTCCATTACTGTCTGTATCAATGTTGTGAGGCAGACTAAATTGCCCCTCGTCTGTTCCAGACTCTCCCCAAGATAAAAGGTATTTTCCGTTGGAAGAATATTTATGCACCTGGGCGTTTTCGTACCCGTCTGATACGTAGAGGTTACCGTTGTTAGGATCTATTGCTATGTGAGTAGGTTGGCTAAATGGAATTCCGCTGAGGGGTTTTGCAGGCTTGTTTTGTTCGCCAATCCTTAAGAGGAACTTGCCTTCTGGAGTGAATTTACTGATGGTGTGATCCCCGTTATCTACGCAATACACTGAGTCATCAGGTCCTATGGCAATCCCGTGTGGATTGCTGAATATTCCTTCTCCCCAAGAGCGTACAAAGTCACCCTGCTTATTGAGAACGATCATAGGATGTGAGCCACGATTGAATACGTAAATATTGTCTTTGGAATCTGATGCTACTGAGGTTGCTTCCCCATAGTGCCATCCTTGTGGAAGATTACCCCAATCCGTTCCAGAAACCTTATATTTGAAATCTTCTGAGCCTAGTAACACCATTGCTTTACCAACTTTTGAAACCTGATTTTGATTGAACCCGCAGTATATATGGAATAAGCAACAAAAGAAAAAATGTTGGAAACCACTAATTTAGAAAGTAGGTGAGTGGGTAAAAAGAGGGTTTTTTAGTCACATATGAGTGGTAGCGATGGCAGGGCTTGAATCTGCGATCTATGGGTTATGAGGAGGACTAGAAAGTGCTCATGGAGCGTCATATTTTCTACCTGGTCACAGAAGTTACCAGTACCAGCTAGGCCTGATTAGCTTGATCTTTATACCTTTTCGCCGAAACCCGTCTGCACCATTAGGAGTCGCGTCTGCCTGTCTGCGATCAGTGACTGCCGCTTGGCAGAGACCTGCTCCGTGTCTCCAGTTGGGGCCAACAGTTGATGCCATGCGCTAATCGAACGGTAAGCCGTCAGCTCCACCACCTCGTCCTCCGCCGCCAGCAGGTCCTTGCCGTAGAGCACCATGCGTGCATCATTCGCTCGAAGCCTGGGCCATAGC
>CAWVTC010000140.1:0-4130 GCA_963933025.1 uncultured Dehalococcoidia bacterium
ACTCAAAAATCATAATATTTTTACAAATGTAGGGGATAGAAATGAAAAAAATTCTAAGTTACGTTGTGGGTGCCGTTGTTGGGCTATCTTTATCAGCAGGTGCAGCTAAAGCTGACTGTGGCGAAGTTAGTGTAGGCGCTATGGGCTGGGCTTCTGGTGAATCAATAGCAGCTGTCGCAAAGTTTGTTTTGGAAGTTGGCTATGGATGCAAAGTCAAAGTTGTCCCCACTGACACAGTCCCGGCAGTAGCTTCACTGGCAGAAAATGGTAAACCTGATATCGTCCCTGAGGTTTGGAAAAATTCCGCTCCCGTCTACAGCAAATTGGAAGCAGAAGGAAAAGTTATTACGGCTTCCAGTGTATTTTCTAATGGTGGTGAAGAGGGCTGGTGGATACCAACTTCTTTAGCTAAAAAGCATCCAGAGCTGAAAACTATAAAGGGTATACTTGCAAATCCTAAAAAAGTTGGTTCGAGATTTCACAACTGTCCAGTTGGTTGGGGATGTCGGATGGTTAATGACAACTTAAAGCTCGTTCATAATCTTGAAAAAAATGGAATTAAAGTGTTCAATCATGGATCCGGCGCTAACTTGAGCGCATCTATTGCCGCAGCTTTTGCGGATAATGAGCCTTGGTTTGGTTATTATTGGGGCCCAACGGCTGTTCTTGGTAAGTATAAGATGACAAAGGTAGATATCGGTCCTATAAATGCTAAGCAGCATGCCATTAATCAAAAGAAAGGTGCTGATCCATCTAAAATTGGTGTTTCTGGATTTCCATCAGCACCAGTGTTAAACGCTATCACGGCTGACTTTGCTAAGCGCCAGCCTGAGGTTGCAGCATTTATTGGTAAAATGACCTACCCAAATGATATTTTGAGTAGCCTACTAGCCTGGAAAGAAGCAAAAAAGGCTTCAGCTGATGAAGCTGCGGTTTGGGTACTAACAAATCATAAAGATATGGTCTTGTCCTGGGTTAATGCTGACGCAAGAGCTAAATTAAAAGCTAAATTAAAATAGAAGCTTTAGTCTCACTATTTGTAGTTTGGTTCTGCTAGACTATTCACAATAAATGCTGGGTCATAAACGATTGGTTATGACCCAGCTCTTTTAAAGCTATTTAAAGGATAAAATCAATCAGGTAATCAATTATGCTGTCCTATGAAAATATTTTTGACAGCTTGGGGCTCCGCGAATGGTGTGATGAAAGTCAAGCCAATTCGCTTATGTCATTGAGCCAGTTGAGGGGTGATATAATAGAATGGTGGGAGCTACCTTTTCCATCTTTAGATAACCTTCATAAAGCATGCTCAGCAGTACCACAAACGCGTGACCTGACTGCTTCTCTTGAAACGGGATTTCTAGCAGTGAGACCATCCTTAAGGTTGGTTCTAGACCCGTTAACTCAGCCTTTATCATGGGCGCTAGATTATACGCTACTGTTTTTTACTACGATGCCATGGTGGGCTCTCGTACCACTTATTCTTCTTATTACTCAATTTGTTACAAAGTCTTCACGGATTACTTTTCTAGTCGCAATTTGTTTTGTTTTTTTCTTGTTTATTGACCATTACACATATGCAATTCAGACCCTCTCAATTATTTTTGTCTGTACAGTTTTGTGTACTTTAATCGGTATACCAATTGGTATACTTATGTCAAAAAACGACGCTACTCAGCGTATGATTACTCCGGTGCTTGATATGCTTCAAACACTGCCAACATTTGTTTACCTTATCCCATTGATCTTTCTTTTCAAAATCACTGAGCCAAAACTATATGGGCTTGCTATAATGTTTTATTCAATTGTTCCTGTTATTCGACTCACCAATCTAGGTATTCGCTTGGTCGACAAGAACCTCATAGAAGCAGCAGATGCATATGGTATGACGGCACGCCAACGGCTCGTAAATGTCGAGATTCCATTGGCATTACCAAATATTATGGCTGGGGTGAACCAAACTATAATGATGAGTTTAGCTATGGTAGTAATTGCATCATTAGTGTCTGCGCCAGGTCTTGGCACTTTAGTCCTTGATGGCATCAATAATTTACGCCTAGGAGTTGGATTTGTTGCTGGCTTTGGTATCGTAGTCTTGGCAGTTATCCTTGACCGTATTTCAAAAACAGCATTAGCCAGAATTGATGAATCTCGAAAAATATAATAACTGGATTTTTTTGTGAAAACCACAAGCCCCAACGTAAAAATTTCAATTCGTAAGCTCTTCAAGGTATTTGGAGAAGATCCAGTTAATATTTTACCACTTCTTTATGATGGTATCGACAAAGCTGAGTTGCAAAAAAGCTCGGGCCATGTACTGGCATTAAATAACATTAATATAGATATTTTTGGTGGTTTAATCACTGTAATCATGGGCCTTTCAGGATCTGGGAAATCTACTTTGGTTCGGCATATGAATCGATTAATTGAGCCAACCTCTGGTAAAATACTCATGGATGGTAATGATATAATGGATTATGGGGAGTACGAGCTTCGGCAGTTACGTCAAAATCGTATGTCCATGGTCTTTCAAAAATTTGCTTTAATGCCCCACCAAACAGTCTTAGAAAATACGTTAATGGCACCCATTGTTCGTGGCGAAAATCTAGAGAAGGCAACCGAAAATGGTTTACGATGGTTGAAGCGAGTTGATCTAGAGGGTAGTGAACAAGCCTACCCACATCAGTTGTCCGGTGGAATGCAACAGAGAGTTGGCCTGGCCCGTGCACTGACTTCAAATGCTGAGATTATGCTGATGGATGAGGCATTCTCGGCACTTGATCCACTTATAAGAACTTCTATGCAGGACTTGCTCCTTCAACTTCAGCAAGATTTGCATAAGACCATTATTCATATTACCCATGACCTTGATGAAGCACTTAAGTTGGCGGATCATCTTGTTATTCTTAAAGATGGATTTGTAGTACAACAGGGTGAGCCACAACATATTCTATTAAAACCTAGTGATCCATATATTGAAGAATTTGTTAGTGATATCAACCGAGCGAGGGTACTAAAAATTCGCTCAGTAATGGAAGAGGGTAGCAGAAGAAAAGTTAGCCATGGAAGTGTTAATGCAAACATTTCACTAGAAACATTAATTGCAATAGCTGAAGGTGATACTAGCCGTAGTTATGAAGTCGAAGATGGGGGTAATACGATTGGAACAATCAGCATGCAGGAAGTTTTTCAAGCTCTTGTCCGTTATGATATTCAGCACAAGTGAAACGCTGACTGATACCTTAAGAGGTTGCAGTTATGCACTGTATTGACAATTTACAGTTTGCAAATTGGTCGGAAAAAATTTTCTTGCAAATGCGTGAAGGTGGTTTGGATGCTGTTCATGTCACCATTTCTTATCATGAAGTGTTCAGGGAAATGGTGGCTAATATTGAAGACTGGAACCGTCATTTTGAATCTTTTCCTGAACTGATTTTTCACGGCCGTTCAGGTGATGATGTTCGTCGTGCGCGCCGTGAAGGACGTACAGCTATTTTCTTCGGATTTCAAAACCCATCCCCCATTGAAGATGATATAGGTCTGGTAGAAATTTGTTATATGCTTGGTGCTAGGTTTATGCAATTGACTTATAACAATCAGTCCTTGTTAGCCACGGGGTGTTATGAAGAAGAAGATGCTGGAGTTACACGTATGGGGCGCGAGGTGATTGCTGAAATGAACCGAGTTGGAATGATCGTAGATATGAGCCACTCTGGCGAGCGCTCAACACTTGAAGCCATAGAAATATCGAATAGACCTATTGCAATAACACATGCAAACCCATTTTTTTGGCATCCTGCACGGCGTAATAAATCAAACAATGTTCTGCAGGCACTCGGCCAATCTGGAGGTATGCTTGGGTTTTCTCTTTATCCACATCATTTAAAAGGAAAATCAGGTTGTAGCTTAACAAGCTTCTGCGAAATGATCGCGCGCACTGCAGATTTGATTGGAGTAGATAGTCTTGGTATAGGCTCAGATCTCTGTCAGGATCATCCAGACAGTGTTGTTGAGTGGATGCGGGTTGGGCGTTGGACTAAAAGGATTGATTATGGGGAAGGAAATGCTAGTGACGCAGGTTTTCCTGAAATGCCAGATTGGTTTAAGGATAACCGGGACTTCCCAAATAT
>CAWVTC010000141.1:0-4100 GCA_963933025.1 uncultured Dehalococcoidia bacterium
AGGTGCCCCAGCCTACGGAGAAATGACTCCAATGGGGTTTCTCAATTTCATTGCTGATATCCGTGATATTCCTCGAGCGCATAAAAAAGCGAGAATTAACGAAGTTTTGGAAAAAATTCACCTCACACAGGTAGCTAACCAGCCGATAGAAACACTTTCTAAAGGGTACAAAAGAAGAGTGGGTATCGCTCAGGCAATCATCCATGACCCAGAAATACTCATAATGGATGAGCCCACTGATGGACTAGACCCCAATCAAAAACATGAAATAAGACAGCTGATAAAAGAGATGGCTACTGAAAAAGCAATACTCATTTCCACTCACATTCTCGAAGAAGTCGACTCTGTCTGCACGAGAGCCATTATAATTGCTAGAGGAGAAGTCATATTCAGCGGGACCCCTCTTGAGCTCGCATCAAAATCTAGCTATCACAATGCCGTAACGATAATGGTAGATGCTGGCCTAGAAAAGGAAATTCAGCTTATGCTTGAAGAGATCACAGAAATCAAAGATTTTGAGATTACACCGCAAAAAGACTTCACAAGAATGACAATGAAGCCAAAAGCAGGTGTGACTGATCTCAGACAGAGTATCCAAACAAAGCTGGACTCCACCGACTATGGAATCCATCAATTATATGTAGAGGAAGGGCGGCTAGACGAGGTTTTCAGAACCATGACAAGAAAACACGAGAGTGGAGGTATCCACCGAACATGAAAGGTCTAAAAGCAATTTTTAAACGTGAGCTAGGCTCATACTTTGACACTCCGGTCGCCTATGTCTTTATCGTTATCTTTTTAGTACTAAATGGAATATTCACTTTCTATGTCGGTGGATTCTTCGAGCGTGGACAAGCTGATTTAGCTCCATTCTTTGAATTTCATCCGTGGCTGTATATGTTCTTGATTCCTGCTGTTTCGATGCGACTCTGGTCTGAAGAAAGAAAATCTGGAACTTTGGAGCTGATATTAACGTTACCTGTTTCGTTAACAGCAAGTGTAGTAGGTAAATTTTTAGCTGCTTGGGTTTTTACTGCCCTGGCACTGCTCGGTACCATTCCGATCTGGGTAACCGTAAATTACCTGGGCGACCCTGATAATACCGTGATCGCAATCAGCTATATAGGAAGTCTGCTGATGGCAGGGGGATTTCTTTCTATCGGGTCTTGTGTTTCTGCATTGACAAAAAATCAGGTAATTGCTTTCGTCGTAAGCTTTATTATATGCCTAGCATTCAATCTTAGTGGATTTCCTATGGTTCTCGATGTTTTCAATGCATGGGCACCTCAATTCGTAGTAGAGGTAATCGGCTCTTTCAGCTTTCTCACACATTTTGATTCAATCCAAAAAGGTGTAATTGACATCAGAGATCTAATTTTCTTTGCAAGCTTAATTGGATTTTGGTTATTCGCTAATGTGTTGGCAATCGAGTTCAACAAAGGTGATTAACCGACAAAGACGCTTGTGAATACACTTTAAATGATGAAGAGCAGTGATATATGAATGGTAAATTAATTTCTTTGAGTGGCCTGATAGGGGCACTACTCCTATTCCTAAGCGTCAACATTATCAGCAACCAAACCTTGACTTCAGCACGCATAGATTTAACAGAGAATAATCTTTATACGTTATCGCTGGGAACAAAAAACATACTTTCTCAATTAGAGGAACCCGTCACTTTAAAGCTCTATTTCTCTTCAAAACAACTTTCAGGCCTTCCGCAGTTACTCAACTACGGAAACCGGGTACGTGATCTCTTGGAGGAATATGAGGCAAATAGTGATGGGAAAATACGCTTCATAGTTATAAACCCTGCACCCTTTTCGGAAGCGGAAGATGAAGCCGTAAGCTTTGGCATTCGCCAACTGCCTTTAAATGCCAACGGCAATATCGCATATCTGGGCCTCGTAGGTTCAAATACAGTCGATGATCGCAAAGTTATGGAGGTGCTTAGTCCTGAACAAGAAGATGGCCTCGAGTATGAGTTGACTAAAATGATTTATCAGCTCTCAAACCCTGAAAAGAGGCTAATAGGGGTGCTATCAGGCTTATCAGTTTTTGCTCCACCAGCGGACCCTAGAACAGGACAAGCTCAGGGTGCAGATTGGACGGCAATTACTTTATTAAAAGAATTCCATGAGGTACGTGAAATCTCATCTGAAGCTGAAGCTATCGATTCTCAAATCAATACTTTAGTTGTGATACATCCAAAAAATCTTAGCGAACTAACTCAATTTGCAATCGAACAATTCCTCCTTGCTGGTGGAAAAGCAGTGTTTTTTATCGACCCCCTTGCTGAGGAGGATAGGACTCCTCCCAACCCTGAAACACCCGGAGTGATGCCCCAATTGAGCTCGAATGCAGAAAACCTTCTTGCTAGCTGGGGAATCTCCCTTGACACCACTAAAGTAGTAGGTGATCCATCTACTGCTGTTCGCGTGAATTTCAACACATCTAGAGGTCCGCAAGAGGTTGAATACCTTCCTTGGATCCAGCTACAAGGTGACAGCTTGAACAGAGATGATTTCACTACAAATCAACTCAACTCGGTCAACTTTGGAACGGCAGGCTCGCTGAAAGTTAAAGAAAAGGGTGGGCTCCAGTACACTACTTTGATCAAGGCTAGTAAGGGGTCTGGGTTAATAGATAGTGACGCTATAATATCCGCTACTGATCCATCTAGTCTAGCGGAGCAGTTTGTTGAAGATGAATTCCAGCACATCCTCGCTCTTAAAGTGACAGGAGAAATTACCTCCGCATTTTTAACGAATGAGTCGGCAGTGGGAAAGACTAAAACGACGGCTGCACTAAAAAAATCTTCTACCGAAACAACGATTATTGTAATTGCGGATACTGATGTTCTAGCAGACCGGTTTTGGGTAAGATATGGCAATTTCAGTGGTGTCAGAATGCCTGAAGCCTTTGGCAATAATGGTGATTTCTTAATTAATGCGATCGACACCTTAAGTGGTAACAACGATCTTATCAGCTTAAGGAGCCGAGGGACCTACACTCGTCCATTCAAAGTTGTTCAGAAAATACAACGGGAGGCGGAAGGTGAATTCCGTGAGAGAGAACAAGAACTGCTCCAAAAACTGCAAACAGCGGAAGAAAATCTAGCGCGTCTCCAAAGTCAAGATACTGATGGTGAGTTCATCTTAACTGAGGAACAGAAATCTGAAATAGAGGCCTTTAGAGAGGAACAGATAAAAACGCGAAAAGATCTTCGAAGCGTCCAACACGACTTGCAAGGTAGTATTGATAAACTCCACTCAACTTTAACTTTCCTAAATACGGCAATGGTTCCAATACTTCTGTCACTGCTTGTCGCTTTTGCCAGCTATAGACGAACAAGAAAACGAGGGATTAGCTAAATCTGTCATGAAAAGTAAAGCAATATTGTTTTTAGTCAGCACTTGCGTTCTGATAGGGTTCGCTTGGAAAATAAGTGAAGACAGAATACCTCAAACTGAAATTGCGCGAGCCTACTTCTACCCGGCACTATTAGATGAATCAAATGATATTACTTCACTGACAATAAGCCAGAAAAAAAAATCCACAAGCCTTTCAAAACAACCACCAGAATGGGAAGTAACAAACAAAGACGGCTTCACCGCAAATAGCAGGCAAGTTAGGCAACTCATTTTACAAATTGCGGATCTAAGAATTGTCGAGCCAAAAACCTCTTTGGTATCACACCATAAAAAGTTAGGCCTACAAGAGATTAAAACAAAAGGAGGGTCCGGCACACTTATCACCCTATCATCAAAAGACGGCAACTTAGTCTCTCTTATTGTCGGGAAAAAACCTGCAGGTACACTTAGCTCTCAGCATTACGTCAGACGAAGTGGAGAAGATGAAACTTGGTTGGTCCAAGGGAAGCTTGATGCTCCTGCTGATCCAATTAAGTGGACCGACTCTTCGATTATGAGTATAGACACTAAAAATATTGAAGAGGTCACGATTACTCGCCCCAAAGAAACAGCAATTACCATTACAAAAAAAAATGCGAAGGAAGAATTTTTTTCACTGAACGAATTGCCAGATGGTTTTAGAACCAAGTCAGAAGCAACACTTTCGAGCATAGGAGCAATTCTGCT
>CAWVTC010000142.1:0-4066 GCA_963933025.1 uncultured Dehalococcoidia bacterium
CTCGCCCAGCTTCAGCGAAAGCAGCCATAGCTAACCCATTCCAAGAAGTTAGTACCTTGACATCAGTTCCAGGGGGGATCCTTTGACATCTGAACTCAAAAAGTTTTTGAGACCAACTCGCAAGACATTTTTCCAACTCCCTTCTATCTAGTTTGAATTTTAGAGCAACATCATCAAGATTAGCTCTATTTGAAAGAACATTTCTTTTTACTAACTCTGGATGGTGGGGATCGACAAAATTCCCAGTTTCAGTTATCCCCATTACTTCGCAGAAAATTTCACTATCCTCACCTAAAACATCCGAGACCTCTTGTTTTGTCCAAACAAAATACTTTCCTTCTATACCTTCACTATCTGCATCTTGCGCACTGTAAAAACCACCCTGAGAATCAAGCATTTCCCGCTCAAGATATGCTAACGTTTCCCGTACTATCTGAGCATAAATAGGCTCATTAAAAAGTTGGAAAGCATGTAAATAAATACGTACCAGCTGCGCATTGTCGTATAACATTTTTTCAAAATGTGGGACCATCCAACTCTCATCAACACTATATCGAGCAAAACCTCCCCCCAACTGGTCATACATCCCGCCACTTGCCATAAAATTAAGTGTTTTCTTTAACATCTCTTCAATTATCTTTTTTTCTTGATCTGGCAATGAATTTCCCTTAGAAAGACGGGCCAGCAAGAATTCAAGATTAGAAGGGCTTGGAAATTTTGGAGCCCCTCCAAATCCACCCCACTGTGAATCAAATATAGCTTCGAATTTATTAATCGCAGCCGTGGATAAATCTTCAGTTAATTCATTTATGGAATTAGTGTTCTCAAAAATTTTATCGGCCATAGATGCCAATTGACTAGTAATTTCTTCTGCTGAAGCTTGAACATCATCTCTCTTCTCAGCCCACGCATCATAAATAGTCTGCAAAAGGCGAGGAAAGCCAGGCCTACCATGCCCATCTTGAGGAGGGAAATAAGTCCCTGCATAGAAAGGTTTTAGATCAGGAGTAAGGAAAACTGTCATAGGCCAACCACCTTGTCCAGTCAATGCCTGAACAGAAGCCATATATAAACTATCAACATCCGGTCTTTCTTCACGGTCAACCTTAATATTTACAAAGTAACTATTCATAAGGTCAGCGATTTCTTGATTTTGAAAAGATTCATGAGCCATCACATGACACCAATGACAAGTGCTGTAACCGACCGAAAGTAAAATAGGCTTGTTTTCTGAACTAGCCTTTGCAAAAGCCTCATCCCCCCATGGAAACCAATCAACAGGGTTCTCTGCATGTTGTAGCAAATACGGACTAGTCTCAAAGGTTAGCCTATTAGGCATAATTAATTCCACCTATCAAATACATCTAGATTAATGAACATACTTTTCCAGTCATTACTTTACTTGCACGCTCATTATATGAGTAGAGAATAGATAACAATGTACGAAAAAGAATTACAAATATGTGTGGAAACAGTGAACAAGGCTGGCTTAGAAGTATTATCTATGCGAAGTAAAGGTATTAGGTACGGTCATAAGTCAGGTCGTGAACTAGTTAGTGAAGCAGACTTACGTGTCAGTGAAATTTTGAGGGAATCGCTCACCTCTCATTTTCCAGATACCGGCTGGCTTAGTGAAGAAGACACTGATACAGCAGAACGTCTTCAAAAGGAACGTGTCTGGATTGTTGATCCTATAGATGGAACTAGGGAATTTTTACAGGGACTGCCTGAATATGCTATTTCAGTTGCATTAACAGTAGCTGGTCAGCCTGTACTCGGTGTTGTTGCTAACCCTGCCACTAAAGAAATATTTGCAAAAACTTGTACACCGACAGAAACAAATACACAAAATACCCATGAAAAAGAATTACCTGATGAGTACAATGCACTTGTGTCTCGAGGGGAATATCAGTTCCGGGAAATCCCTCCGCTTCCGGGAAAATCGATAATTACACCACTAGGTAGCGTTGCTTATAGATTAGCGCTAATCTCTGCTCGAAAATACGATCTAACTATAAGTTGGCATCCCAGGAAAGAATGGGATGTTGCCGCGGGAACAGCACTATGCCTAGCCAATGGAATTAAAATTACTGATTTTTTCGGTGATGCGCTTAATTTTAATCAGCCCATGCCTACGATTCGAGGTTTATTAGCAGCAGAACCAAAACTGCACAAAAAAATCCATGATTTCCAAGATCTTACATACAGATAATTAATTCCCACGTGGATACTAGTTGGTATATTTAACTTGAAGGTACAGGGGGTTATCGCCTAATACTTTTTCGATAATTAGATGATCACGGCCGATAATAGCATAGACATATTCCAGATCAGCTAAAACAATCATTTCCCGACGATCCCAAGTCGGAATGCGGAGCAATGAAAAAATTTCATTGGTTTTCCTATACTGTTCGTGGAATAGCATTTGATCACTCGCGTTAATCAATCGAAGCCTGAGCGCACCTTGAAAAGGCCCTCCTACAATCTTTTCATAACCGGAAGGATCTTCATGCACAGAACTCGATAGATTGATTTCCAAATCGTTATAAGCAGTAATTCCAGATAAATTTACAATACATTCTTTATATTCTTTTTTTTCTTTTACAAGTTCGGATAAAGGCTTCCCGATACGAACAATACCTACAGAAATTTCCAATTCAATAGCACCAAAAACTACTTTCCCGGTACCTCTTTCCAAGATATTTCTTAAATTATCTAATCTTGTTCGGTTCACATCTATTTCGGATTGTAGAACTATAGCTTCACGTTCAATTATAAGAACCTTTGCCTCAGTCGGTAATTTTTCAAATGGCTTTGCTTCATAAAGGGCTGATTGACTTCGAATTCTCCGAACAGGTTGTACTGCATCGGCCATTTGAGTCACTATCTTGAATAAATCACGAGCATTTGAAGCCAAAGTACCCAGGGCATCCTCAACTGAAGGATTTTCAATTCGTAGACTCGGAAAAATTATGCTACGTAATCTATTACGCTGAGTAGCCATTGCTTCATTACTCACATCCCGTCTAGGAACCAAGTTCATAACTTTACAAACTGCCTCTGTTTCGGCATGGCCAATTTCTAACAACGGCCGAATAAGACGGATTGATGGAGCACTGGGCAAAGAGCTTTCAGGTAAGATACCCTGTATTCCCCGGATACCAGAACCTCTTAATACACGTTGCAATACCGTTTCTGCTTGATCTTCAAAAGTATGACCAGTTGCAACAGCTTCAGCTGAATGTCGTTCTGCCGCAAATGCTAAAAAATCATACCTTAACCTTCTTGCAATCTCCTCAACTCCCCCTCCGGAAGCCCTCATAGCTTCTCTCACATCTCCTTCACCACTTATGAACTTAATATCGGAACGAACACAAAGATCTTTAACAAAAATCAAATCAT
This sequence comes from uncultured Dehalococcoidia bacterium, assembly GCA_963933025.1. Lineage (GTDB taxonomy): Bacteria > Chloroflexota > Dehalococcoidia > Tepidiformales > Tepidiformaceae > JAKUNN01. The sequence continues at coordinate 3,403 of CAWVTC010000142.1, forward strand.
CGGCAGAATCATCGCGCAATTTATGATCAAAATGAGCAACACTAATCGTAAAGTCAAAATCTTGACTCAAATGCTTTAGTATTTCCAGCATCGCCAAAGAATCTGGCCCCCCAGAAACAGCAAGCAATAAATTTGAAACCCCAGCTAATAATTTTTCTTTTTCAATAAACTCAAAAACATTTTGGTAAATAGAATCGAGTTCACTATCTTTTTGAAAACTCATATTTCAAGTTGTTCTACTGCTGCTTATTGATAATAACAAAAGACGTTTCGCCTTCACGAGCCATTCCTAACAAAAGACGAGCCTGTTGCTCTACAAAAAGATCAGTCATAGCAAAATCACGAACTTTTTCGAGTTCAGTTTTGTTTTCCCGTAAAATACTAATCTCATTAACCAAAACATCGTAATCATTGTCAACACGTTTTTGATCAACTAATCGATTTGAAGCTGTGTACACAAATGTTCCAGCTACAAACAAAGCTATAATCACAAGTAATCGCATCTTGCCAAGTCGAACTAAATACACAGGTTAATGGTAAGCGAAGCTTGTACGAAGAACAACAATTGATAACCTGCTTATCCAGTATCGGTACCTTCTAAATAACAAGTCTCATTTAGGCTACTGATCCGCGGGTAAGGTAACATTTCAATTACGCTAATCGA
>CAWVTC010000143.1:0-4061 GCA_963933025.1 uncultured Dehalococcoidia bacterium
CTTGTGTACGATAAGTGTTTCAATAGCTGTTGAGCTGCTTGTGGAATGTGACATGTTGTCTCCTTAAAAAGTATGTGTAATTCTGAATCATAAACCTAATTGACAATTATTGTTTAACGGTAAAATAGCGTGCATCAGGATGATGCACGATTATTGCACTTGTTGTTTGTTCTGGTTCCCATTGAAAGGTTTCAGTTAGTGAAACACCTATGCGTTCGCTGTCTAGTAGATTGGCAATAAGAACTTGTTGTTCTAAATCGGGGCATGCGGGATAACCAAAAGAATATCGTGACCCCTGATACCCCTGTGCAAAAAGATCCCGAATTGCTTGGGCATCGTTGTTTGCGATCCCTAATTCTTCACGAATTCGTTTATGCCAAAATTCTGCGAGTGCCTCAGCTGTTTCAACGCCAAAACCATGTAAATGTAGGTAATCTTTATATTGATTTTGCTTGAACAAATTACCCGCTACTTCACTGACTTTTTTTCCTACTGTAACGATGTGAAATGCTACCGTGTCATATTCTTTGCTGGATGTATCCTTAAAGAAGTCACTGATGCATAATCCTCTCCCATCAGTTTGTCGTGGAAAATTAAATTGAACAGGTTCACCCTCGGGGCCGGATTTACCGATATTTTTCCAAACATTTAGTTTGTTGCCATCTGCCTTGCAAGGGAAATATCCATAGACGACTTCTGGTTGAAGCAGTTTTTCCGTAATTGCATCATCTTGCAATTTCCGAAAAACAGGCTCAACTGTTTCTGTCAGCATTTTTTGGTATTCGATAGCTGTCTGTTCGCCCTTCTGGTATTGCCACTGCCCTCTGAATAACGCAACTTGATTTATGTATTTGTAAATTTCACGTAGCGACAACCCTCGGACCACACGACTTCCCCAGAAAGGTGGTTCTGGTATTACGGCATTTTTTTGTACATTGGATCTTGAGACTTTGGCGGTGTCTGATGAAGGCTTCTTTCCTTGAGCTTTTCCCTTAGGTGCTTGCTTTTCCCTGGGCTGATTTTTATAGTCATCTAAATTCTCAAGAATTGCTAACCCTTCAAACGCATCTTTGCAGTAGAAAACATTGCCGTTATATAAAGGTTGCAAGTCTTCTTCTACATATCTACGATTTAATGCTGCTCCGCCTAAGAGAACAGGGTATTTTGACAGGTTTCGAGCATTTAATTCTTCAAGATTTTCCCTCATGATGACAGTACTTTTTACAAGTAAGCCACTGAGGCCGAGCGCATCCGCTTCTACCTCCTCAGCTTTTTCAATGATGTTGGTTATTGGCTGCTTGATTCCTAAATTATGAACTGTGTAGCCATTATTTGTAAGGATAATATCTACAAGGTTTTTCCCAATATCATGGACATCTCCGCGGACAGTTGCTAAGACTATCTTACCCTTGCTTGAGATATCTAATCGGTCTAGAAAAGGCTCCAAGTGTGTTACGGCTGCCTTCATTGTTTCCGCACTTTGCAATACAAAAGGTAATTGCATTTTCCCTGAGCCGAATAGTTCACCTACCACACGCATTCCTTCTAGTAAGTGTGTATTAATGATTTGTAAGGGTTCCATTTCTTGAAGAGCCTTGTCTAAATCGCTTGAAAGATGTCGGCGCTCTCCATCAACAATGCTTAATTCAAGTCGCTTGCCAATTGGCAGCTTTTCTCTATCATCTGTCTTCTTTGCCTTTGTACTAGCAATATCTTTTTCAAAGAGAGATATAAAGTGTAGAAGTGGGTCGTAAGAATCGTTCCGTTTGTCATATATAAGATCTGTGGCTGTCTTTACTTGTTCTTCAGGGATTCGATGTAGGGGAACAATTTGTCTTGCATTAACAATTGCCGCATCTAGGCCAGCATCAATCGCAGCTGCTAGAAAAACTGAATTAAGAACTCGACGTGCCGAAGGTTTGAGCCCAAAAGAAACATTTGAAACTCCGAGCACAGTATGTACCCCCGGTAATGCTTCCTTTACTTCTTTAATTGCATTAAGCGTGGCAATAGCATCTTGGCGCAAATCCTCTTGGCCGCTACTAAGTGGGAATGTCAGCATATCGAAAAGTAAATCTCCCGGTTCCATCCCGTATTCGTTCACGGCTAATTCATAGATTTCTTTTGCGACTTTTATTTTCCACTCAGTTGTTCGAGCCTGTCCTTCTTCATCTATGGTTAACGCTATTGCTCCGGCACCGAAACGTTTTATTAATGGTAGTAGTTTTCTGATTTTCCTTTCGCCATCTTCGAGGTTGATTGAGTTTACGATTGCTTTTCCACCATAAAGTGCGAGTCCTGTTTCAATAACCGGGAGTTCTGTTGAATCGAGAATGAGTGGTAATGTCGATTGCGTCCTAATGGCACTCATAAATTTTTCCATATCACTAGGGCCGTCACGACCAACGTAATCCACCATAAGGTCCAGCACGTGGGCACCTTCTCCTGCTTGCGTGCTTGCTATTTCTATTCCTCTATCAACATCCTCTGATAATAAGGATTCCTTAAAGGCCTTTGAACCTGTTGCGTTTAATCTTTCTCCAATAACTAGGAACGAGGTGTCCTGCTTAATTGGTACGCTCGTGTAAAGAGAAGCACAGGCAGCTTCATATTCAGGTGCACGTGTATTAGGTTTTTTATTACCGATTTTAGAAATAAGGGTCTTAAAATGTTCTGGTGTCGTGCCACAGCAGCCTGCTGCGATTGAAGTGCCGAATTCATTCACAAAGATGTTGTGATAACGAGCGAAATCTTCGGGCGTTAAGGGGTACCATGTTTCCCCATTTCGAATTTCGGGAAGTCCGGCATTTGGTCCAACAAATATCGGTCGCCTTGAACGTTGGGCAAGATACCTAACATGTTCGACCATCTGTTCGGGGCCAGTTGCGCAGTTTAATCCTATGATGTCCACAATATCCATTGATTCAAGGACCGTTAAGGCGCATCCAATATCTGAACCAAGGAGCATTGTCCCTGTTGTTTCAATAGTTACGCTTGCAATAACTGGAAGACGCGTATTGGTCTCTTTGAATACATCCTCAATCGCTCCTAATGCTGCCTTAGTTTGTAAAAGGTCTTGGCAAGTTTCTACTTTGAGGACATCAATGCCGCCCGCAATCAAACCTCGTGTTTGTAATCGATAGCTTTCGACTAATGTGTTGTAGTCAACATGAGATAAAGAAGGTAATTTTGTTCCTGGTCCCATTGTGCCGAATGCATATCTTGGGTGTGCTGTTGTGGAGAATTCATCACGGATTTCGGTTAGTTGTTTTGCAGCAAGGTAGTTGATTTCCTCAACCCTATCTTCAATACCATATTCAGCAAAGACTATTTTGTTCGCACCAAATGTTGCCGAATCTACTGCATCGCAACCTGCGGCATAAAATTCTCTCTGAATACTCGCAACTAGTTCTGGTTTTGAGACGGTCAGGTATTCGTTGCAGCCGTCGAGGCCCCCATAATCTTCAAGTGATGGGTTGCAATTGAGGATCGATGATCCAATAGGACCGGCAGCAAAAAGGACGTTTTTGTTCAGCCTATTTAAAAAAGTATCGTTGCGTTTTTCGTAAGCGACAATTTTCTCCTTCTGCAGATAAGGTACCTAGTATTTGTCTTGATTATCTCACCTCATGTTTACATGCACACCTTCCTACTTTTTAATCTGTTTTTTTTCTTTTTTGGGCGTACCGTATTGTTGATAAAACTAGTAGACTTTTTATAGGATGGTAACCATTACGAGATATGCGAGTTTCAACGCGTGGAGATTATGGGATTAGAGCTCTTATTGAGCTGGCTGCTAATTATGGACAAGGTCCTATTCAAGCTTCAGAAATTGCGTTGCGCCGCCATATACCTGAACAGTATTTGGATCAATTAATGACCACTTTGCGCAAAGCGGGTTTTGTGCGCTCCATTCGTGGCCCTTCCGGAGGACATGAGCTAGCTCGAGATCCTGGAGAAATTTCTGTTTTGGAGGTCATAACTGCGTTGGAAGGTTCTGTTTCACCTGTTGCTTGGTTAGATGACCCAGAGCTATCCATAGGCGTAGGTATGAGTAACAA
>CAWVTC010000144.1:0-4061 GCA_963933025.1 uncultured Dehalococcoidia bacterium
ATTTTGAACAATTCCATTGTGTGCTATTACGACCGATCCAGCATATCCCTGATGAGGATGAGCATTAGAATCACTTGGGATCCCATGCGTTGCCCAGCGAGTATGACCTATGCCTGTTGTCGCGCCAGGGAGAGGTTTTTTTTTAATATAACTAACTAGCTCAGAAAGATTACCTTTTTTTCTAGCAACCGTGAGCGGATGTTCTTTGTCAGCCACAGCGATACCAGAAGAGTCATATCCTCTATATTCAAGATCTTTTAGCGCTGTCAAAATTATGGGAGGTGCACTTCTTTTACCTGTATAACCAAAAATTCCACACATAAATAGCATTCCTTAAAGAAGTCATCCCTACAAAGCATAAAAGACACCGCTACTAATTACTAAGACTCTGCACGAGATATATTTGCTAAGCCAAGAAATTCGTCTTCCCAAGATAAAACAGCAGCGATCATACCTGCATCAAGAGTTTTAGCATTCGTATCATTCAATACACTTGTAATTGAGGTGGCAATAACATCGGTGGGCTGATCTTGAATACCCAACTCACGTTCATTTTTAAGTATAAATTCTATCAACTCACCCTGAATAAAGATACCCTCATCTTGTAACTGTTCCCAGATCCAAGATGCACATTCGGTAAAAAGTTCCCCTCGTAAACGACCGTTCAATTTATCTACCATAACTTCACAATTGAGCTACCTCGTCTCTGATACGTTTTAAGCGCAATATATTCTCAAGATCAGGACCTTCTTTTTGCAAACCAGGTACTTCAAGCAAAAATGGTACTTGAGAAAATGCAGGATGGGACATGATGGCCTTAAAGCCATCATAACCTAGGTATCCGTCACCAATGTTTTCATGTCTATCACGACCACTTCCGAGAGGTGTCTTGCTATCATTTGCATGTACTGCGAGCAAACGTTCAATACCCACTTCCTTTTCAAATTCTTCCATAACGAGTTCGCAACCTTTGCGAGTACTGATGTCATAACCTGCCGCAAACAAATGACAAGTATCTAAACAAACTCCAATTCTCGAATGTTTTCCACAGTGATTAATAATAGAACCAATTTCTGCGAAACTAGACCCGATCGTATTACCACCACCAGCACTATTTTCGATAATCAACTTTGTGTCAGTATCACTTTCCTCTAGTACTTCTACTAATGCACTACAAATCTGTTTTTCCATTGCTTGAAAACCAACACCTTTATGGCTACCTAAGTGAAAAATTGTTCCAGAAACACCTAACTTTCCGGCCCATTTTGTGTAATTTGCTAGCGAAGATTTAGATTTTTCTAAATGAGAACTGTCTTGAGTGGCAAGATTTATTAAATAAATGCCATGAAAGAAAAGGGGGATTTTACTAGAATTTTTAATCTTCTGATATTTAACTAAGGCTTCTTCCTTTACTACAGGATCACGCCAATTGGTACGTCCTGAAATAAACATTTGAATTGCTTCAGCCTCAATTTCTTCAGCTCGGTCAAAAATATTATTGATACCACCAGCACTTGAAATGTGTGCACCTATTTTCATTTTACGTTTTAAGTTACCTTCCTGAGTGATAATCGACTTACTATAAGGTTAGTCTAGTTAAATAGGAAAATACGATGTCTGAAAAAATTACGCTTAATATAACTGGTATGACATGCGAGCACTGTGTGAATGCTGTCTCAAAGTCAACATTATCAATTGAGGGCGTTTCTGATGTCCATGTGGATCTTGAAAGCAATACAGCAGAGATCGCTGGGGAAAACTTCACCATTGATGATATAATTCTAGCAATAAATGATGAAGGGTATCAGGCCACTTTGAAGCAATAAGGTATGAACACGACCATCAATGACATTGTTACTTTAAAAATTGGTGGTATGACCTGTGCTTCTTGTGTAAGACGAGTAGAACGTTCGCTCTCCAAGGTGAAAGGTGTTGAAGAAGCAAGTGTAAGCTTTGCTTCAGAAACCGCACGGGTAACATTTAAGGAAAGCATCAGTATTGAAACCCTTATTTTAGCAATAACAAATGCTGGTTATACTGCAGTTGAATCAGAAAATTTCGATCAACCTCCTACAAATAAATTGGGGGTTGTTTTATTAATTATCGGTATAGTGCTGGCGATTTTGACAGCTACTTTTGCGATGGCGTTAGACATAGCTGCGCTCGCTGTATTAGGTTCGGAACGCTTGACTGCTTGGGGAATCCTAATTCTTGCGACAGTAGTACAAATACTATTGGGGTCACAGTTTTATAGGAGTGGTATAAAGAGTATAAAGACTTTTAATCCCAATATGGATGTACTAATCATGCTCGGGACGTCTATCGCATTTGGTTATAGCTGTTGGGTAGTGATAACGAGCCAGAGCCTCAATATGTACTTCGATGTAAGTTGCGCGATTTTGCTTTTTGTAAGTATGGGCAAGTACTTCGAAAAAGAAGCGAAGTCAATGATGGGTAATGTCACTCAGGCTCTATTAAAAATCGTCGAAAAAGAGTCGATCTTGTTTCATAATGGGACCCAAAAGCTAATACCTACAAAAGATATTGCGGTAGGAGATCACCTTCTCGTAAAACCTGGTTCTCGCATTCCTGTCGATGGAATTATTTATAGTGGGCACACAAGCGTAGATGAATCTTTATTAACCGGAGAACCTTTTCCCATTGATCGTGGGCCTGGTGAAAAAGTTATTTCTGGTTCAGTAAATCAATTTGGTTCCATTGAGATCGAAGCTACAACAATTGGTAAGAATTCAACCGCACAGAGAATTCAGTATTTGATCGAAGAAGCACTTAATTCAAAAGCCACTATACAAATATTTATAGACAAGGTCTCAGCAGTATTTATTCCTTTTGTGATCATCGTAGCTGGTAGCGTTGCGCTAGGCTGGGGGCTTGGGAATAATTCTTGGACGGATGCAATGGTTTATGGAATTGCTGTATTAGTAATTGCATGTCCTTGTGCACTGGGACTTGCCACACCAACAGCAATTCTTGTGGGGAATGGTGTGGCCACTGCTAGAGGAATTTTTATACGTGATGCACAAACTTTTGAAGAAGCAAAAGATTTAGAGATTGCAATAATTGATAAGACTGGAACATTGACAGAAGGAAGACCGATTCTGACACATATTTTTCCCGCACATCATTGGAATGAATCGAGTTTGTTAACAATTCTAGCCTCTGCAGAAAAACAAAGTGAGCACCCTTTGAGTTTGGCAATATTGGAAGCTGCAGAAGAGAGGGAATTGGTTTTGGAAAAAACTCAGGCATTTGAGGCAATTCCAGGGCATGGTATTCGTGCTGTTGTGAATGGTAAAAATATTATTGCTGGTACGGAAGCCTTTATTGTTTCTGATAGTACGATAGCTGCAGATGTCTCTGATAAGATCAAAACCCTTAAAATAGAAGGTAGTTTTATTTTTGTGTCAGTTGATGGAGAATTTGCTGGCATACTAGCTATTACAGATCGATTGCGTTCCAATGCGCCCCAGGCAGTCGAAAAGTTACGAAAACTTGGCCTTCGCCTTATTTTAGTAACCGGAGATGGATATTCAGCAGCTACGGCCGTAGCAAGTGCATGTGGCATTAGTGAAATTTATGCTGATGCACTTCCAGAAACAAAGCTTCGTCTTGTAAAGGAATTTCAAAAGGAAGGTTTTCATGTTGCTGTGATTGGTGATGGAATTAATGATGCTCCCGCACTTACGCAGGCAAATTTAGGAATAGCCTTAAGCACTGGTTCAGATATTGCAATTGAAACAAGTGGAGTTACTATTCTTCATGGCGATATAAGTAAGGCAGCAGAAGCGATAGCTTTGAGTAAAGGGACCTTTAAGGTGATTCGCCAGAATGTTGGATGGGCATTTGGATATAATGTTCTAGCAATTCCAATAGCAGCAGCAGGCTTGCTTAATCCAATTATTGCAGGGGCTGCTATGGCACTGAGCTCAGTAAGCGTAATGGCCAATAGTTTGCGTTTATATTCAAAAGGGGAGAATTTTACGCAACCGGGAGAAGTTGCCTACAGCCAATCGAATTTATCGAATCTGGTTAAAAATAAC
>CAWVTC010000145.1:0-3950 GCA_963933025.1 uncultured Dehalococcoidia bacterium
AAGGACAGCTTGCAGGTGTAGGTTCCAAACATATCGCTACTCTAATGGCCGAAGCTTTGCGGTTACGAAAATTAGAAAGATCAATAGTCGTCCATTCCCACGATGGCTTGGATGAAATTAGCCTTTCCGCACCAACTACTTTATGGGTAATCGAAAACGATAAAATCGTAGAAAAGGAAATAAAACCCCAAGATTTTGGGATGGAATACTATCCCCTATCCGCGGTAAGAGGTGGAACACCGAAAGAGAATGCTCAAACATTAAAAGCCATTTTAGCCGGTGCAGAGGGGCCAGTCACAGACTTTGTCATTTTAAACGCTGCTGCTGGCTGCTATGTCGCAGGTATTGTTAATACAATAGAAGCTGGAGTAAGAGTCGCAAAAAATGCTATTACATCAGGTAAGGCCCAAAAGGTAGCTTCAGACTTTATATCTCTGACACAAAAGAAATTATGAAAAAGTCACTACGTTCTAATGAACACTCCATCCTTAACCGTATAGTTGCCCAACGACGCCGGGATATAGATGAATTGAAGATAAAACTTCCGCAAGCAACCTTAGAACAACAGATTTTGAGTGCACCTTCAACTATAAACTTCAAGCATAGACTTGAGGGTACACAAACTTCTATCATTGCAGAAATTAAACGAGCATCACCAAGTAAAGGAGATATCGCGATCACAATTGATGCAGCAGAACAAGCTTCTCGCTATGCCAAAGGTGGCGCTGCTGGTATTTCTATTCTTACTGAACCAACCTGGTTCAAGGGCAGTCTCGAAGATCTTTATTCAGCACGCCAAATCGTAGAGCACCATACCCCAAAGCGCCCGGGTATCCTAAGAAAAGATTTCATTGTTGATGAATATCAAATCTTTGAAAGCCGTGCTTCAGGAGCAGATGCAATCCTCCTTATAGTCGCATGTCTAAATGCAAATGAAGTCTCTAGGTTTTTAAAGATTACTCATGATTTAGGTATGGAAGCACTCGTAGAAGTGAACACAGAACAAGAAATGGAAATAGCTACAGAAGCTAACGCAGATTTGATTGGCATAAATAATAGAAACCTAGAGACTTTTGAGGTCGACTTAAATACCACCCAGAAATTGTCAAAGGATGCACCACAAAAAGCGCTGTTAGCTGCATTAAGCGGAATTTCTAGTCGAGAAGATGTAGCACGTTTTGAGGATGCTGGTGTCAAAGCCGTTTTAGTAGGTGAAGCACTAATGCTAGCTGATGATCCTGAAAAATTGATTAAAACATTAGTAGGAGAACCAAAAATCTAAAAATGACTCGTGTGAAAATATGTGGGGTGAGTGATCTGAAAACAGCCGAGGTAGCTACTGAGGCTGGCGCAGATTTTGTCGGCATGGTATTTGCACCTTCTCCCAGGCAAGTAACACTCGAACGAGCAAAAAAAATCTCCGAAGAAATCCATAAGTGGAGAGGCAGCGGGGAACGTATCCGCTTACAGCCCCCTCCGAAGAACATAAGTGGATCTAAGGAAAAGTTAACATTCTGGAAAAATTTAATTGATGAAAATATAGAACAGTTTCGTCCGCTTCTAGTAGGAGTTTTTGCTGATCAACCGGTTGAATTTGTAAATAGCATTGCACAAGCAGTTGGACTTGATCTCGTGCAACTTTCGGGTAATGAAGAAGGAAACTACTGCACAAAATTAGAAATCCCGGCCCTAGAAGTAGTACATGTTTTCCCTAAAACAACAGCTCAAGATATCGTTCAACATATATCCAGAAACAAAGCTTCAGGATTATTATTAGATACAGCCACGAGAGAATTAAAAGGAGGAACAGGCAAAGTGTTTAACTGGAAAGTCGCAACGGAAGTGAACATGCGAGTTCCCTTCATGCTTGCTGGAGGACTTACTGAAAAAAATGTAGCCCAAGCCATAACAATTGTAACTCCTTGGGCTGTCGATGTTTCGAGCGGTGTCGAAAAAGATGGAAAAAAGGATCATCAAAAAATAAGGGAATTTATAAGAACTGCCAAAGGAGCACTTAGTGGAACTTAACAAGAAGGAAATAAATTCTCGGTTTGGGGAATATGGAGGACGCTATATTCCCGAGGTTCTGGCCGAAGCTCATGATGAGCTTGAGAGAGAGTATACGAAATTACGAGAAGATCCAGATTTCCAAACTGAACTCTCCGATCTTCTGAGAAATTATGCTGGTCGACCTACACCACTCACATTCGCATCACGACTAAGTCAAGAGATCGGTGGTGCACGTATTTGGTTGAAACGTGAAGACTTAGCACATACTGGAGCTCACAAAATTAATAATGCTTTAGGACAAGCTTTGTTAGCAAAGCGAATAGGAAAACCTAGAATTATTGCAGAAACAGGAGCTGGCCAACATGGGGTAGCCACGGCCACTGTCTGCGCAATGTTAGGCCTAGAGTGCGTAATCTATATGGGATCTGCAGATGTTCAAAGACAATCATTAAATGTTTTTAGGATGAAAATACTTGGGGCCAAAGTAATAACTGTTGAATCAGGCAGTAAAACACTCAAGGATGCGATAAATGAAGCCATGCGGGACTGGGTAACAAATGTTGAATCAACACATTATTTGATCGGATCGGCTATTGGCCCACATCCATTCCCAACAATAGTAAAAGATTTTCAATCTGTAATAGGAATTGAAGCACGTGATCAAATGCTCAAACAAGCAGGAAAACTTCCCGAGGTCGCTATTGCATGCGTGGGTGGTGGTAGCAACGCAATTGGCCTATTTTCACCACTAATTAATGATCCAATACGCTTCATAGGAGTTGAGGCCGGAGGGCAAGGGGATCACATTGGGGAGCATTCAGCAACACTTAGCAAAGGAAGTCCAGGAATTTTACATGGTACGAGAACTTATCTTTTGCAAGATAAACATGGCCAAATTGAGAAAACACACAGTATTTCAGCTGGCCTAGATTATCCTGGGGTTGGCCCTGAACATTCTTGGTTAAAAGACACTGCCCGTGCTGAGTACATCTCTGTAACCGACAAAGAAGCCCTTAAAGGCTTCCAACTGCTAACTCGAACAGAAGGCATTATTCCAGCATTAGAACCAGCACATGCAATTTTTGCTGCGACTCAAATTGCCTCTGATATGAAGCAAACAGATGATCTGTTAATTGGGCTAAGCGGGAGAGGTGACAAAGATATGCACACAGTTGCTGCTGAATTTGGAATAACACTCTGAATCAACTAACGACTACTGGGATGGGTTTCCCTTGGGGTCCCCGCAAAGTCATTTATGGACTTTTAGGAACTATTACTCTAGTAGTTGTGCTCGAATTGGGATTACTAGGACTTCTTATGGCCCTAGGTTACGAAACAGAATCTAAAGATGTTGGAGATATCTTTTCAAAAGCAGAAGCAGTCGCAATATACGCAGACAAAAAATTGACGACAATCAATGAAACTGGAACTACCCAAAACTTAGCTCCTCCTGTAATTCAGGCTAGTGTACCAACTCTACGCCTATATTTAGGACGCTTACTTGTTCTTCAGGTAGCTATCATCAGTTTTGTAGTGATACTAATTGGATTAAGACCAAATGCACTGCTCGCAAAACTAAAAATCACCAACCTGACTATCACCACTCTAGTAATGCCCATAATTGCGGTAATAAGTTGCTACCTCGTGTTAGCGCTATATATAAGCTTGATATCTAAATTAAATATTTCAATTTTAGAACCAAATTCAACTGTTCCAACCGAGATATTGCGCGATACATGGGCAATAATTTTGGCAGGAATAGGAATCATCGTACTTGCACCTATTGCCGAAGAATTACTTTATCGGGGTTTAATATTTGGAGGCTTAGCAAAGTGGGGCTTTTGGCCTGCTGCAATAATTTCAGGTGTCATTTTTAGTGCCGTCCATTTAGATATTGGCAGCCTAATTCCATTCTTCATCATCGGCATTGTGCTCGCGTG
>CAWVTC010000146.1:0-3946 GCA_963933025.1 uncultured Dehalococcoidia bacterium
AATTCTTGGCCTATTTCCCAATGAGGTTTAAATTCCTTACCCTCATAATCTGACTTCTCATAACCTTCCATTCTGAGCACGACATTACAATCCTCAGAAAAACCATTCGGGCAACCATCATCCGGCAGGTTTGGAATTCTTAACAACAATTGCATTCGTTTCTCATCGATCTTCTTAAATTCTTCCTCCTTAACCGCCAATGCCTCCTTCAGCTTGGGGACGGATGACTTTACTTCTTCGGCTTCATCTTTTTTCCCTTGTTGAAAAAGAATACCAACTTGCTTTGATTTTTCATTGATCTCCGCACGAAGTCCATCTACCTCACCAATAAAGGCTTTACGATCGAGAATCGCTTTGCGAACTTCTTCTATCTGATCAACCGGAACTTTTTTCCGAGCTAAACGTCGTTTAGTTTCTTCATAATCGTTAATAAATAAGTTTTGATCCAGCATGAAGGTTGTATGCGAAAGTTTAAAAAAATTATAATAAGTGGCAGGAGTTAATTTTTAAAGTCCTATCCGGCAAGGGTAATGTACAACATTTAAAGAATGGGTGAAATACCATCTTCTGACCAACGACCCGCTATAGGTTCTCGACACTTGGGGCAACAACCGTCTTGAAGATAATTATCTCTAACGCGAAATCCAATGCGAGCCACTAAAAGTTCGTCGCATTCGGGGCAATAGGTATTCTCCGTATTCTCTACTTGCCCAGGCATATTACCTAAGTAAACAAATTTTAATCCAGCTTGTTTTCCTTTCTTGCGGGCTTTCAATAAAGTCGCGACCGGTGTGCTTCCTCTATCATTCATTTTATAATCCGGATGAAATGCAGTTACATGCCAGGGGATTTCCGTTGAAACAGATGCTATAAATTCGGCAATATTAGTGAGTTCCTTATCAGAATCATTATAATCAGGAATCACCAGGGTGACTATTTCAGTCCACATTCCGGCTGAAAAAACACGATCTACTGTATCTAATACAGCGGTCAGGCTTCCTCCTAATTTTCGGTAATTTTTGTCGGAAAAAGTTTTTAGATCTATTTTATAAAAATCTATCCAGGGAGACAGATACTCAATTACCTCAGGTGTGCCATGTCCGTTAGAAACAAAAGCTGTTCGCATTCCCCTTCTGCGCGCTTCATCAAAAACCTCTACTGCCCACTCGCTAGTGATTAAAGGCTCGTTATATGTTGAAACAATTGTTCTCGCATCATTTCTCCGCGCAAGATCGCAGATGTCTGTGGCGGTCATATGAGTTGACTCTTGAGTCGCTTGATCATCTCTTAAAGCCTGGGAGGTAAACCAGTTCTGGCAGTAGGCGCAACGAAAATCGCAGCCCAGCATACCAAAACTCATGGCTCGACTACCTGGTAAGGCGTGAAAAAATGGTTTTTTTTCTATGGGATCGTTCTGGAAACCTGCAACATAATTGAACGGGACTCTAAGTACTCCTTTTTCATTATAACGAACCTTGCAAACTCCGCGTTGACCTGGTTTTAATTTGCATAAGTGGCCACAGGCTGTGCAAATAAGAGAATCCTTTTCTAGTTTTTTGACTAGTTTTCCGGGTTGAGTGGCACAATCTAACAAATTTTTAGGTTGGTTGGTCATAAGGCATTACCCTGTCGGCGCATAATTAGCAACTTTTTACTCAGTACTTACACCCTCTGCCTTTTTATCAAGCGCCCCAACCATCGTATGCCATGCGAGGCTAGCGCATTTCGTACGAGACGGGTATTCTCTTATCCCCATAAACAAAGTAAGTTTACCTAAGTGGTGCTCTTGTTTTTCCGGATCAAATTCGCCCAGCACCATTTTATGAAATTCATCGAAAATCAATCGGCTTTCATCAATTTTTTTTCCTTTGAGAAATTGGGTCATAAGAGAAGTGCTGGCTTTCGATATAGCACACCCGGAACCAGTGAAACTGATATTCTTAATTACACCACCAGCTTCATCTACTTCAAGGTACACGGTTATATCATCTCCACATAAAGGGTTGATCCCGTGGCAAATATTAGTGGGGTTTTCCATTTCATGGAAGTTGCGTGGTTTCCGATTATGATCCAGAATCACCTGTTGATATAGCTCATTATCGTAAGACATATCTTCACAATCCTTTTATTGCAATTTAGTATTTGTTGAGACTTTAAAGTTTCACGTTCGGCACGTACAGAACGAAGACGCACCATTGAATACAATATAACACATCGCTCGCCACTGACGAGGACAACAAGACCTGCTGATAAAATAAATTACTATGAAAAGAATTTAATGATCTTGCGAAGGCTTTCGGCTAATGCATCAATTTCCGAGAACTTATTATAAAAGGCCATTGAAGCTCTCGCTGTAGCTGGAACGCCAAAGCGAATCATTGTAGGCTGTGCACAGTGGTGTCCACCTCGTAGAGCAATTCCATCCTGATCGAGCATGGTTATAATGTCGTGAGGGTGAGCGGCATCAAGGTAAATGGATAGAATGGCCGCTTTTTCTTTCGCGTTGCCTATGATACGTAGACCGTCAATATCGCTTAGCAAACGGGTTCCATAATCGAGCAGGCTCTTCTCATATTCAAAAATCTTATCCATCCCCACCGAATTAAGATAATCGATTGCTGCTCCAAGGCCTATCACCTGGCTAATTGGCGGGGTGCCTGCTTCAAATCGTGCCGGGGGTTTTGCATAGGTTGTTTTCTCTAGGGTAACCTGCATAATCATATCTCCGCCAGTCACATAGGGGACCATTGTTTCCATTACTTCCATTTTGCCAAACATCCCACCAATCCCACTGGGTGCATACATTTTATGCCCCGAAAAAGTATAGAAATCACAGTCGATATCTTGAACATCTACTTTCATGTGTGGGGTACTTTGCGCCCCATCTATCAGAACTTTTGCTCCAACAGCATGCGCCTTACGTGTAATTTCATTTACTGGGTTGATTGTTCCTAAGGCATTCGATACATGATTCACCGCAACAATACGAGTCTTGTTAGTTAATAACTTGTCATATTCTTCCATGACGAGTTCGCCGTTATCAGCAACCGGAATGACCTTAAGTGTTGCTCCTTTCTCATCACACAGTACCTGCCATGGAACCGTGTTGGCATGATGTTCTATATTGGAGATAATAACTTCATCCCCAGAGTTGACGAACTTACGCCCAAAACTGTGAGCGACCAGATTAATTGATTGGGTTGTGCCGCTTGTAAAGACAATTTCCTGCCGCGTCGGTGCACCCAAAAAATCAGCAACTTTCTGACGTGCTTCCTCGTAAAGCTGAGTCGAATGCTCGCACAATCGGTAGGAACCGCGTCTCACCGTCCCATATTCATCCGAGTCGAATTTTCTCACCCGTTCAATTACCTGCAAAGGCTTGTGCGTTGTCGCCCCATTGTCGAGATAAATCAGCGGTTTACCGCCTATCTCTTTTGACAGCAAAGGAAAATCGGCACGAATTTTATCAACATCAAGGATAGGGTTATCTATAGAAATGGTATTGGTATCACCCATTATTAGCTTCCAATTTTTTAAGTAAAGTTTGATCGAGTTCTTTCACAACTGGCTCAAAAGGAATTTTCTGAATAATACTCCTCGCAAAACTCTGAGTAAGAATTTCCTTTGCAACAGACTCCGAGAGTCCTCTTGTTTTTAAATAAAAAAGTTGATCTTCGTCCAATTGACCAACGGTCGCACCGTGTGCACATTTCACATCATCTGCAAAAATCATCAAGTTTGGTTTACAATCTGCGTGCCCTTCATCCGAAAGCATTAAATTATTGATAAGCTGATCTGAGTTGGTTAACTGTGCTCCTTTATTAACCACAACGGTCCCATCAAAACTGGCTCGTGCTCGATCATTTATAATATTTTTAAAATATTGGCGGCTAATGCAGTTTTCTACCTCATGATGAACACGAACCAAATGATGAGATTGTTCATC
>CAWVTC010000147.1:0-3869 GCA_963933025.1 uncultured Dehalococcoidia bacterium
CCATTTTCATTGCCTCAAGCAGTAATACTATTTCGCCGGCTTCGACTTTATCACCTTCAGCAAAGTTTACTTGAAGAATTTTTCCCGCAAGATCAGAAATAATGGCACCTGGTTCAGAAGTTTTGGGAGTTTTGCTCTGTTTTTTTGGTGCTTGTGTATTTTTAGGAGGAGTGTTCTTAGTTTTGGATAATCCTGGTTCATAGTGGATAACGAAAGGTCGATGATCGACTTCGACAGTCATACCTGATGCACGTTCATCCTCTGTTGGTAGTGTTACTCGGTAATTGATATCATCTACTGAGACTGTTACATATTCCTTCCCATTTTCTATGTGTACGGTAAACTCGTAACCGTCCACTGTTACAGTGTCATTATTAAATTCAACAGCATAATCCCTTGAGCCGATAGAAAATTTTGTCATTTTTATCTCATTTGACGCATTCGTCCGAATGAGCGCCACTGTTTTTCTTGAGTAGTTGTTTCTCTTGCGCGTGTAGTGATTCTATCTATTGGTTTGCGTTCTTGTTCAGTTAGTGCTGCAATTATGGCGGCTACAAGTTCACGTTCAGGTCCGCCTCCTTCGCGACGCCATTGCAGGAATTCCTTGGCTGGTCCTGGGAACATCACGTAACTTAAAACATCCTCAGTACTTTCAGCTAGATCTCCAATTTCTTGAGTAGCCTTTTCCATTTCTGGTTTAAGATCATCGGCTGGTCGGTGTGTGATGGGGGTTTCATTGCTAAGAATTTGTTCAAGAATTTTCTTTTTGATGGGGGTTGCTGTTTTTCCATACATTCCAGCAGCTAAATTTTTTGTTTCACGCGTGACATTACCGTATCTTTTTCCAGTTAGAACATTCAAGACTGCTTGTGTGCCCACTATTTGTGAACTTGGTGTTACTAGCGGTGGGTATCCTAGATCTGCTCTTACTTTTGCATTCTCATTTAAAACTTCTTGCAAACGGTTCTCTGCACCTTGTGCTCGTAATTGGCCAACTAGATTTGAGATCATCCCACCAGGGACCTGATGTGTTAAAACACCAGTGTCTATACCAAGTAAGTGGCTTTCGTATTTCCAGTAGCGTTTGCGAATTTTTTTGAAGTAATCTGCTGTTATTGCCAAGTGTTCTAGTTCGATTCCTGTTGATAATTCAGGGTCTTCGGATAACGCAGCGACAAGTGTTTCCGTCGCAGGTTGTGAAGTCCCTCCTGCTAATGAGCTTATTGCGCAGTCAATTACATCCGCTCCAGCTTTTACGGCCATTAAGTAGGTCATTTCTGAATAGCCAGATGTATCATGGCAATGTAATTGAAGAGGAATATTTGGGTACGAATCTTTTATTCGTTTAGTTAATTGTTCTGCAGTTCGAGGGCTTAATAAACCGGCCATGTCTTTTAAGCAAAGGGAATCTGCTCCCATTTCAACTAACGTGTCAGCAAGTGCACCAAAGCTTTCAACAGTATGAACTGGGCTAGTTGTATAGCAGATCGTGCCTTGTATATGTCCGCCAGCTTTTCTCACAGCATCAAAAGCAGTTTCTAGGTTACGAGTATCATTCAAAGCATCGAAAATGCGAAAAATATCCATACCATTTTCTACTGCTCGCCCGCAGAATTCATAAATCACATCATCAGAGTAATGACGATAGCCAACCGCATTTTGTCCACGAAGCAGCATTTGAGTAGGTGTATTTTTAAGCCTACCTTTTACCTCTCTTAGTCGAACCCAAGGATCTTCTTTAAGGAAACGCATTGCTGTATCAAAAGTTGCTCCACCCCAGCACTCAATACTGTGATAGCCTGCTGCATCCATATGCTCTAGAGCTGGGATCATATCTTCTGTCCGCATACGTGTTGCTAGTAAGGACTGATGCCCATCTCGTATAGCTGTTTCAGTTATATGCACTTTTCCCATTAGCTCAATAGCCCTTCTACACTAAAAAAAGATGACCTATGCATGCTATACCAACCTTTTATTACGCACCCGAAAATAAGCACTGCAATCCTTTTGGATTTAGAGGGGTATATTCCCATGCTTTTTAGGAGGATTCCGATCGGCTTTGTTCTGTAACATTTCTAGTGCCCGTACAATTTTCTGTCGTGTTTCTCGGGGATCAATTACATCATCAAGGAATCCTCGTCCAGCTGGTATATATGGATTTCCAAATTTTTTCCGATATTCTGTTGCGAGTTCTTTACGTTTTTCGTCTGGATTTTGAGCTTCAGCTAAATCACGACGATTGATAATAGCAATTGCTTGATCTGGTCCCATAACAGCTAATTCTGCACCAGGCCAAGCAAAATTCATGTCTCCACGCAGGTGCTTGCTAGACATAACTAAATAAGCGCCTCCATAGGCTTTTCTTAAAACGATTGCTATCTTTGGAACTGTTGCCTCACTATAAGCAAAAAGTAATTTTGCACCATGGGTAATTATCCCATTGTGTTCTTGCCCGCTACCTGGTAAATATCCCGGAATATCGACCAGTGTTATTAAAGGAATATTGAAACAATCACAGAAGCGGACGAATCTTGCGGCTTTGCGGCTACCCTCTGTATCAAGGACTCCCGCAAGTTGCATTGGTTGATTACAAACAAAGCCTACAGATGATCCATCGATTCTAGCGAAACCTACTACGATGTTTTGTGCATAGTTTTCATGGACTTCCATGAAATCACCATTATCGACAAGGCGATACACAATTTCACGTACGTCATATGGACGATTTGGTTCGTCTGGGATCACATTTGAAATTTCTTCAGTTTCAGTTTCACTAGGTTCTAATCCTGCTATCAATGGGGCATCTTCTGCATTATTGGATGGGAGGAATGATAGTAAACGGCGTACTTCATCTAATGTTTCGCGTTCCCCATCAATGGCGAAATGAGCTACCCCTGAGCGCCTCGCATGTGCATCTGCTCCACCTAGATCTTCATGTGTAATTTCTTCTCCTGTAACAGAGCGAATTACATCAGGACCCGTAATATACATTTGTCCAATACCCTCAGTCATAAAGATGAAGTCTGTAATAGCCGGGCTATAGACTGCGCCGCCTGCACATGGACCCATAATTACGCTAATTTGAGGTATAACACCGCTAGCTAATGTGTTCATTGCAAACATTTCCCCAAATCCACGAAGGCTTTCTGGGCCATCTTGAATTCGTGCTCCGCCAGAATCTTGTATTCCAACAATTGGTGATCCCGTCATTAGGGCCAAGTCCATAACTTTAAGAATTTTTTCTGCTACTGCTTCGCTTAAAGAGCCTCCTAAAACAGTAAAGTCATAAGAGAAGATGTAAATTGGACGGCCATCTACATGTCCCCAACCGGTCACTACGGCTTCGGGTCCTTTTTCTGCATTTCTTGGCTTAACAAGTGGGTCGAGTTCTTCAAATGTTCCTTCATCTAGGAGTAGATTGATACGTTCACGAGCAGTAAGTTTTCCTCTTTCATGCTGTGCGGCTATGCGTTTTTCGCCGCCACCGGCAAGTGCTTCGGCTTTTCGCTTTTGCAGTGCTTCCAAATGTTCATCTGCTATTTTAGGCATAGCTCCACCTCTTAAAATTTATAAAATTAGTACACGTTTCTATGATAAGCGATTTTATTTTATAGTTTGTGGAGACAGGGGGATTTGAACCCCCGACCTCAGCATTGCGAACGCTGCGCTCTCCCAACTGAGCTATGTCCCCGTATTAGATAATTATAGGAAGAGCTACTGTCCAATGAAAATGGGAAAGTTACTCTGCTCGTTTGCCCCCCCGACCTATTCTATAGCTTGTCTCACCTGTGAATTGCTTTTCTGTACCGCATTTTTTACATGTGCCAGTGGTTAACTCACCACTTGGGGGTGCGAGTTGCCAATGATGT
>CAWVTC010000148.1:0-3800 GCA_963933025.1 uncultured Dehalococcoidia bacterium
TTCTTAGCTGCTGCCTCCCGTAGGAGTCGGGGCCGTGTCTCAGTCCCCGTGTGGTTGACCATCCTCTCAGACCAACTATCGATCATCGCCTTGGTGGGCCATTACCTCACCAACAAGCTAATCGACCGCGGGCCGCTCCTAGAGCACAAAAGCTTTCACTCTCCGGCCTCTCACCGGGAGCAATATGGGGTATTAGCTAGCCTTTCGACTAGTTATCCCCCTCTCTAGGGCACGTTACCCACGTGTTACTCACCCGTCCGCCGCTCTCTACCTACGCAAGCGTAGGTTTCTCGCTCGACTTGCATGCCTAATACACACCGCCAGCGTTTGTCCTGAGCCAGGATCAAACTCTCCGTCGGAAACACTTCAATAAAGAAGTGTCCACAGAGTTTTTTGTCTCAGTTGTGGCAATTAAAATCGCCACTTCCTCGACGGGTTCCCGAACGTTTTTATTTCGTCCGCTATTCAGTTGTTAAAGTACGAGCCACAAAAAGGGCCAAGGGAGAAGGTACGTCTAATTGTCCAGTATGTCAATAAAAATAATGCCTTTTATTCTGCAATTACACATCTCCGTGCAAGGTATCGTTTTTCAATTCAAACAACTTTCCTCAACCAACTTTACAATTTATTTACTCGCTAATTGATCATCGCTATTCGAACTCTTATTTTCATCACTTTTTACTATACGTAACCGCTGAAGTCTTCGGCCGCTCATACTCAAAACTTTTATCTCTAAACCATCAATGGCTACCTCATCTCCAACACTAGGTAATCGACCTAACAGATGTATCAAAAAGCCACCAATTGTATCAAAATCTTCACTTTCCACTTTGTACGAAAATAGATCTTCTAACACATCAGTTGTCGTCCCAGCATCAAGTAATACTTCATTCTCAGAAAGCACCTCCATTGCCGGAGTTGCAACATCATATTCATCTTCAATCTCACCGACAATTTCTTCCAGTAAGTCTTCTATTGTTACTAGACCTGCAGTTCCGCCATACTCATCTACCGCAATGGCTAAATGGGTTCTCGTTCCACGCATTTCTGTTAAAAGATCATCAGCACGCTTCGATTCTGGTACAAACATCGGGTTCCGAAACCAATTATCAAGCTTTTCTTCACTATCACTAACCAAAGCAGTTAGCAGGTCCTTTGCATAAACAATTCCGACAATGTTATCAATATTCTCTTCGAAAACAGGGATTCGGCTAAATCCACGTTCCGTAGCCAACTGCGCAACTTCACGAACAGTCGAACTCTGTTCAGTGGCTACAATATCAATTCTTGGTGTCATGATTTCATGTACGGCTTTTTCTTCAAGCTCTATTACCCCGCGTATCATCCTTCTTTCATCTTCTTCTACGCCACCCGAAGCTTCCTCCTTTTCAAGGAAAGTAACAAAATCCTCACTATCACGATCACTTTGTGAAAGAGTCACGGCCTGAATGGAACCAGTCAGTAAACGACTCGGAAGACTAAAAACTCGCGCAGGCCAAATAAATATCAGGGCACATAACCGAATTGGCCAAGAACAACGTAGTACCGTTTCTTCGGGTGCTAAATTACCAAGAGTTGCAGCAGTAATTTGTATCATTGCAGCAAAAGCACCACCTGCAACTGCTATAGCAGCGGTACCACTTGCACTAAACTCACGTGCACCAAAATAAGCGGCAGCAGCAATGATACCTGCTCCAGCAAGTGCTCGTGCTGCTGCAAAAGAGCGAAAAGCAGCCGGCTCCATACTCTTTATAACGCGAGCAGCATTTACATCACCAGCTTCAGCATGTGCAGAAATACGAACCGAATTCATATTTGCAACTGCAGCCTCCAAACCGGCAACTAGCGCAAGTACTACAGTTGCACCCACTATGGTCACAATTGAATTAATTGCAGCTCCATCCATTAGTTTTGTTCACTTTGCCGATCATCTAAATTGCGCGCCGGCACCCCCACCACCTTCGTATGCGCTGGCACATTGTTTACAACAACTGATCCAGCCCCAGTTACAGCATCATCTCCAATATTAATTGGCGCTACTAACATTGTTGAACTCCCAATAAAAACATGGGAGCCAATTTTAGTTTTATGTTTTTCTTGGCCATCAAAATTGCAAGTAATAGCTCCTGCGCCAATATTGCTATTTTTACCCACTGTTGTATCACCTAAGTATGAGAAATGGTGCATTTTTACATGATTTTCTAATGTCGATGCCTTAACCTCTGCAGAGGTACCTATCTCACAATAATCACCAATAAAAGTGTCTTCTCTAATATGAGAAAACGGCCCCACGCTCACATGCGACCCTATTTCTGAATCGGAGACAACAGACTGCAAAACAGTACTTTTTTCTCCTACCCTAGCATTGTTAAGAATCGTACCAGGTCCGATAATTGCCCCCGCTTGAACTATGCATTGCCCATACAATTGACAATTAGGCTCTACTCGAACATCACATCCTAGATCTACATCATGTTCTAAGATGACGCTTTTTGGATCTGAAAATAATACGCCTCTCCCAATCGCTTGTTCTATCAAAATTTTTCGCAAACCACTTTCTGCCTCTATGAATGAATACCTATCATTTATATGAATTAACTCTTCACTACTAGCAATTACAGAAGCGACAATGCCACCCTCCTCAAGATACATAGCTAGCAACTCATCTGGCGACTTAACTTGCGCCACTCGCTCGTATAACCACTCAGCACTAAAAGAAAAGGGACCGCCAGCTGAATGAGTTTCATTATCTTCGTACGTTACAGTCACTGGAGTATCCGAATCGATTAAGCCTCTTAGCACTTTTTGCGTAACTAAAGGCATATTTGCATCAATCACAACAATACGTTCACAATCACTGAAATACTCTTTTGTTGCTACAACCGCATCTGCAAAAATCTTACCTTTTTGAATTTTTATTATTTCCACGTACTCAGGCTTGCTTTTCAATTCTCCAGTGGTTGCAATCAAAATTCTCTCTGGTACAAGTTGATTCGCTGTTTCAGCTACCCAAATGGAGGACTTTTCCCCGGCTAGAGACTGATCACAGAAATCTCCATGCGCAAGAATTAATATTCCACATTTCTGTTGATGAATTGTATTCATAAAATTACG
Organism: uncultured Dehalococcoidia bacterium; assembly: GCA_963933025.1. Taxonomy (GTDB): domain Bacteria; phylum Chloroflexota; class Dehalococcoidia; order Tepidiformales; family Tepidiformaceae; genus JAKUNN01. Next base: position 3,115 of record CAWVTC010000148.1, read on the forward strand.
CAAGCTCTATATAGGACCGCATCTCTGGTTTTGTACGGTAAATATGTTCGTGAGGCTCAAAATCGTCGCTCATTGCGGCCGTACGATCATGTATTCCTTTGCATAAAACTGTCAAGGACTAATAATGAACCTAGTCATAAAGACTCGACACTGCCCCATACTCACACGTAGCATCACATATGATGGCAAATCAAAAAGACCAACTACTTTCCGCTGACGATATTCGGAATTCTTTTTTAAACTTTTTCAAAGAGAGGGGGCACGTTCAATTACCTGCATGGCCTCTTGTTCCTGTCGGGGATCCAACCACATTATTTACAACTGCAGGCATGCAACAATTTAAACCCTACTTTACTGGGTCGGAAATACCAGAACATAAACGTGCTATCACAATCCAACCTTGTTTTCGAACACCAGATATCGAAGAGGTTGGAGATATGAGCCACCTCACTGCTTTTGAAATGATGGGCAATTTCAGCTTCGGCGATTATTTTAAATCTGAAATAATCACATGGGCATATGAACTACTCACAAAGGTTTACCAAATCCCCCCAGAAAATTTACATTTCAGTATATTTTCCGATGATGATGAAGCTTACGACGCCTGGAGGAGTGTAGGCATAGAAGATGCACGAATCCATCGATATGGAAAGGATGAGAATTACTGGTTTAGTGGCCCTACGGGT
>CAWVTC010000149.1:0-3781 GCA_963933025.1 uncultured Dehalococcoidia bacterium
TGTGGAATTTGAAGGACCTGATGTCGCTTTTTCAGAAGCATCCTACCTAACATTGGGACACTCACTGATAGACGAAAAGACTGCATCACTCTTTACTTTCTGTGGACGTTACTTAGATCGATTCGAACGTCGTAACGGTGAATGGAGAACAGCACATAGAATCTGTCTCCATGAATGGAACCGTACTGAAGAATTTGAACCACAACCTGACTACCCGGGTGCGTTTGCTAAGCAATTCCTACAGGGAACTGGTAAAGGTGATGATGTGCTTTATAACAGGCAATGGTTAATGGAAAGAGGCTCACGACCAGGCTCACTACCTAATGACCCACCAGTTTTTCCAGGAAAAATGGAACGTCCATCAAGGTAAGCCTCAGCTGAGTGAAAACTTTAGCTGCAAATACAAAATTAAGGAGTCGTTTTCACGACTCCTTAATTTGCTAGCCAATTAAAGCTAATCTATCCCTCCACGATACACTCCATCTCCTCGTTGCTCCAAAAGGTCCTCTTCAGATGCCTTTATTTGCGTAACGATTCGATCATAATAAGCCCAATATTCAAGACCTACTGGCCCACTGGGTTCAATTACCATTGCCGGATCTGCACTTAGATCTGCACTTTTCATCCAGTCCATAATGCCTTCATGTATTTGATCTCCGCTTTCTCCCTTAGGAGTATTAAGCTCGTGTATTGTCATATAACGGTAAGCATTTTCGCCACCCGCTCTCAAACCTAACCTATACAAAGTAGAACCTCTAACAAGCGGGCAATTGTTCATATCTTCCAAGAAATTTTTAGACCAAGCTTCGACCGCTCCAGCTAAGAAAATCCCTACATTACCCATCCCTCCATCTGGTTCTGAAAAGGTAACTAGAATTGCGTTTGGTGGATCAACATCTGGCGAAGGATTACCCACTTCAGCAAGTTTTTCGTAATACGCCCAAGAATCAACCGTTAAGCTACTGCCAGGAGAAAGATTCCATTCCTGTCCAATTCCTTGCTGTCCAACATTCGCATAAGCAGTTTGAGCAGCCCACGAATCAGCCCAGTCGGCTTGATAAAACGCTACATACGGAGTCATCTTTCCTTTAAGCACTTTGGTTTGCTTAAAACGGCTAGCACTTGGAAAATCCTCCGAAAACAACACATACGGTAAGTGGTTATATGAATACCACTCGTTATACTCATCTTCTGTTAGTGGATGTGTTGGATGTGTAACAACAATCATCACATTGTCTGAAGTTCCCATTTTTCCTCCTTAAACTTCATGTGGCACTTTAGCCACTTTGTTAAGCTACAAAAGCTTATCGCAAATCAGAAAAAAATCCAGATATAAATGAGGAAATCATGCCCAAGTTAACAACTAAAGAACAAGATATATTTTTAAACGAACGTGAAATCTTAATGCGAATTGCTGTAACACGTGAAGACGGTAGCCCTTTGGTGACACCTATTTGGTACCTATATCAAAAAGAAGCAATTTTTTTTACTCCTAGAGCAAAATCAGAGTGGTTTTCTTGCCTTAGATACGATCCCCGAGTTGCCCTTTGTATTGATGAGCAAGCTCTGCCGTATAGAAAAGTGCTCATTGAAGGGGATGCGGAACTTGTACATGACATTGGAGAAGATGCCCAGTGGAGGGAGCAATATCGGCGCATTGCAGAACGTTACGTTACCAAAGATGGAGCAGAAGCTTACATCCAAAACACGATTGACCAACCCAGAGGTCTATTCAGAGTAAGCCTAGCCGAATCGAAAATAACTAGTTGGCGTATGCCCATAAAAGATGAATCAGGCATGGGGATTTGGCACGATCGATATTATGTTCCAGGTACCAGCTTCTAAAGCAAACAAAAACTTCTATTATTCCTGAGTAATGATCAGCGCCGCTGAATCATCAAATACATTTCGTCGAACAAGGCGTGTACAAATCTGCAATATGGATAGCACCCTTGCTTGCCAACCATATTTCTTAGCAATCTCCCTACGTAATAAGGGCACCTGTTCCGGTGCACAAATTCTGGCACTGGCTAATACAGGTTCACCTAGTAACCCACCACTCTGATCTGATTCAGCTATTAAAACACGACTCGTATGCCGAAGCCGTTTAATTTTCCCCGAATTACCTGCGGTAATAACGCCAATCCCATCCTCGAACGGAACACCCCATACAGGTGTTGAAACAGGCTTTCCAGTACGTCTAAAGGTAGTTAGCGAAATATAGGGAACAGCTGCAAGACGATTAAATTCATTTTCAGACATATTCTCTATAATTTAACCGAACTGAACTCACTTCTCACCTCTTAGTAATAAAAGACCAATTAATTTGATTTACAACGCAAAACCAACGCTCGTCTACTATGATTTAACTCCTAGGAGAAAATAATGACACGTTTTATAGACAAAGATGCTGAAAATAGTGCCCTTGAAGTGATGAGACGATATACAGAAGCACACAACAAGCTCGATACTGAAGCGTTTGTAGAAACCTTTAATTTTCCGCTTTTTGATATGTCTGGAAAAAATGGAACCATTTCTGTGACTGCAGCAACAAAAGAAGAGCTAATCAGCCAAATGCCAGATATGGTCAAAGATCTTGAAAATCAAGGACGCGCGTACTCTACATTCCAGCGCATGGAAGCAGTGCAATCAAACCCTGAAAAGGTACATATTCTCTGCGAATTTTCACGACATCATTCCGATGATTTTGTGTATTTACAAGGCGAACTTATTTATATCGTTACTAAGATAAATGAGCATTGGGGCGTTCAATTCCGTTCTGCAATGATCACTTTGCATGAATAAATGTTTGGCCACAAAAACTTATAACAAGATAATTGAGCATTGACATCCAACAATAGCCCTATCAGCCTGATATTGTGGAAGCTTTAGTCATAGCGCTGATTCGGATAGCAGGATCTTTATTTGTTACACGATGGGCCTTTGTGGGTGGCTTAATCGCTGTTTTCACTGATCTTAGTGATCTTTTTTGGCGTTCAATTATTGACCTCGGCGGCATATCCAATTACCAGAATTGGGACAAGTGGCTTGACCAGGTATATATCGTTCTTTTTCTTATAGTTGCTTTAAAGTGGTCAGGTCCAGCGCGTAAAATTGCAATTTTTCTCTTTTCTTGGCGCCTGATCGGTTTCATCGTATTTGAAATAACTCAAACAAGAGAAGTTTTGTTATTTTTCCCAAATGTATTCGAGTTTTGGTTTTTATTTGTGGCAAGCTTGCCACACTGGCTACCCAATTTTTCATTTAAACGTGGTCCTACTCTAGCCTGGCTGGGATTTCTATTTGCACTCAAAGAGTTTCAAGAATACGCACTACATTGGGGACAATGGTTGGATAGATTTACCTTTTTCGAAGCAATGAATGCAATCTGGAACGTCATTACTTACCCCTTTTAGCAAGTTACAACATCAACCCGATTTAACTAATATGTAATTCACTCTTCAATGCTTTTATTTGATTCAGATGATCTGTGTCATGGAGACGCAAGAAAAGAAACCAAGCCTTGCATGGAAGCTCACCAAAAAACATGTGAGGTGCAGTACTTTCCAGATCTGGCTGACCAGGAATCCATTTACGCACTGTTGTTAGACGTTCAGATGAATCTAACAGAAAAGGCACTAACTCTGAAAGAGTTTCGCGTCCAGACAATTCACTGGCTGGTCGTCTGCTCACTTCGATCCCATTTGCCAACGACTCAATCGTCGAAAGAGTCTTATAACCGTCAATAACTACATGTCGAATAATCTGAGCTATACCCCAA
>CAWVTC010000150.1:0-3773 GCA_963933025.1 uncultured Dehalococcoidia bacterium
GCACGTGAAGACGACACTTTAATTATCAGTACTACAGCCCCTACTTTAAAGGTAAAAACGTTAGAAAAAGATCCCCGGATAACTCTTTGCATTATCAACAATGAAGAACTTTTCAATTTTGTGACCATAGAAGGAACTACTACAATTGAGCGTTCGGATATCGTAGAGTCCACCCAAAATCTTTTCACAAATATCGAAGAAGCAGGGTATACCGAACCACCAGAATTAGAACAATGGCTTGAGCAAAACAAGCGAGTAATCCTCCGTATTCACCCAGACCGTGTGTCCGGAGTAATCCGTTGATATTTAGGAGCAAATATGCCTGTTACATTTAATAAAGGAGATATTGCACCAGACTTCACTTTAACCGATCAAGCTGGGACAAAACACACCCTATCTACATACAAGGGAGAAACAATAGTTCTATATTTTTATCCGCGTGATGATACTCCAGGGTGTACAAAACAAGCTTGTGGTTTTCGGGATAATTACACAGAATTAATCGCAACTGGCACGCACTTATTTGGCATATCTACAGATTCTAAGGAATCCCACCATAAATTTCGTGAGAAATATTCTCTTCCTTTCCCTCTTCTTGTTGATCACGAAGCAAGCGTTTCAACGACGTATGGTGCATGGGGTGAAAAAGTTTTATATGGTCGAAAAAGCATAGGTATGACTCGGTCTACTTTTATCATTGGCCCCGATGGAAAATTCCAAAAAGTGTGGAAACGTGCGCAAGCAGCAAAAAATCCTGAAGCCGTTTTAAAAGAACTACAAAGTACATAATTCTGTGACGAATGATCCTTACTTAGCATCTAGTTCAGGCGAATCAAATAGTTCAGCAACTCCACGCAAAGGAAGTTTTCGTGGAAACAAAAGTGCTGTTGCCGCTGATCATCCTATAGCGGCATCAACCGGGGCACATATTTTACATGAAGGGGGGAGTGCCGCAGATGCAGCTATAGCTATGAGTGCTGTACTTACAGTAGTCCAACCACAAATGAGTCATCTAGGTGGAGACTTATTTGCTATGGTCTTTTCTCCCCAAGATGGCAGCATTGCTCTCAACAGCTCAGGAGCAGCCCCTTCTAATACAAAAAGTCAAGAATTTAAGATGCTTAAAGAAATTCCTGAATCCGGCGTTAACTCAGTCACTACACCTGGATGTGTTGCCGGATGGGAGGCATTACATACTCGATTTGGAAAACTTCCTTGGCCTAAACTATTTGAACCTGCAGAGCAATTGGCTCGAGAAGGATTTCCTCCCTCACAAGCCCTTATACGTGCATTAATTGGTGGAAGAAAGAAAGTAAAACCATCCAAGTACTTTCTGTCATTATTTGAACAGTCCATTGCTAACAATTCTCAGAAAGTGATACAACCTGAGCTAGCTAATACGTTTCGCATCATCATGCGTGACGGTTCTAGTGGTTTTTATGATGGGGAAATCGCAGAGCACTGTTTAAATCACTTAAATACAAATGGACAACTGTTTAAAAAAGATGATTGGCAAGGCGATGCCAGATGGGAAGAACCATTATCTACAAATTTTCTTGGTCATAAAGTCTTGACTCAACCACCCCCTTCACGTGGATTAGTACTTTTACTCGCATTAAAAAAATATGACTCTCTCTTAAAAAAGAAAGCTGACTCAACTGTTGAAGAACAATTAGCGATGGAATCCTTCATCTATGCCACTAAGCTCGTGGATTCTTTGGCAGGAGATCCAGATCAGACCAGTTTTGATGCCTATCGACTAATAACCAATGAACAACAATCTACGGGAACGCTACAAGCAGGGAGCGACGGAGGGACAACGCACCTACTCGCAATAGATAGCAGTGGCTTGTCGATTTCTTTAATCCAGTCCATATTCTCTTCATGGGGTAGTGGTGTTTTTGTTCCAGAAACAGGAGTACTGCTAAACAACCGTATGAGAGGTTTTGTTCTAGACGAAAACCATCCGAATATGGTGAGCCCTAACAAACGTCCAATGCATACCCTCCATAGCTACCTCGTAACAGATAGGGAAGACAATCTTTATGCTCTAGGTGGAACACCTGGGGCATTCCGACAGCCACAAACCAACTTACAAATACTAGATGGACTCATTCGTTTACAAAAAAATCCACAGGACGCTCTTGACGATCCACGTTGGGGAATAGATCCTGAAAAAGGATTATTCGTTGAGTCAAGAACACCCAACATATTAGGTGAAAAACTTCAATTTGAAGGGGATCCCGCTCACTATTTAGAAAGCTGGGATGGCTGGACGGGAAGAGCATCAGTTGCACGAATCTATCCAAATTGGCTTGAGGTAGGCTGTGACTTGCGTGGGGAAGGTCAAGCCATCGTTGATTAACAACTTTCCAAGCCTGTCTTGCACTGTTAACATTGCCGCGCTATGGAACAATTACTAGAGCAGATCGAAAAATATATATTAGAAGAAATGGATAATGTTTCTTCTTTGAAAATTGTTAATTTTGCAAATATTGCAGGAGGTTATTCCGAGGAAACATTTCGATGTGACTTACAAATTAAGCATAACGACGATACTAAAGAAATTCTTCCTGTAATAATACGTAGAGATCCAGTTGCTGAAGCCGATATACTACCCACGAGTAGACGTCGAGAGTTTGAACTTATCCAGAACATCCAGACAAAAACTGGGATTCCAGTACCAACTCCTTATTTGCTTGACGCCAAAGGCATTAATCTCGAAAGACCTACCATGATAATGGAACGTTGCCCCGGGGACTCGGATATAACACTTTTAGCAACTTCTGAAAAAAAAGATGAATTAGAAGCAATCACAACTGAATTATGTGAATATCTTGCTGAATTGCACACAACAAGCCGCGCAATAATAGATCCGAATGATGACCTAACAGACCCACGTTCTGCAGGAATAGATGTGTCTTCTTGGCCTAACTACATGGAAACTTCTATAAATTATTTCTTAGCGAACTATCAAAAAATCGCATTTGATCCGATGCCTGTATGGTTTGATATGTTCAATAGTTTAAAATACCAACTTCCTAAACCAACACCTTTAGTTGTCTGTCATGGTGATTTCCAGCCTTCTAATTTTTTATTTAAGAATGGCCAAATTACAGGGATCATTGATTGGGAAAATGCCCATATAGGAGATCCTAGAGAGGAGATAGGTTGGCTTGTACACCTATCTGCTTTATCAGGAATCGATATTTTGTCAGCTGTAAAAAAAGAGGGGGGGTTCTTGCAGTACTACTCCAAACTTACAGGAATAGAAGTAACTGAGCATGATGTAGGCTTCTTTCGAATGTTTTCATGTAGCTCACTTGCAACACCAATTCTAGATGCGGTACGCCGAAGATTATCAGGAGATAGCTCTTTGTTTACGCACCTTTACCTTTTAAACCCATTGGTTATGTCGAATCCAGTATATGCATCAATTCTAGGATATCCGGCTTCATCAGAATCACCTTAGGAGAATATATGTACACCAACCCCAGCGCCCAACGAGTACTCGAATGTGTTCGAGAAGCAATTGAAAAAGATTTAATGCCTGAATTAAACAGTGAAACAGCCAAAGTAACTGCACAAATGATCGGGCAAATGCTGTTGTCAGTAGAACGCAGAATCCCTGTAGAACAACAGTGGATGGCTGATGAATGTCAACGTATGTCTAAGGCTTTAGTTGCCGCTGCCACTACACTTCAGGGACATGGGAAACATTCAGAAGCAATTTCAGAATTAGCACAGCAAGCCCAAGATGCCCCTTCAATTCC
>CAWVTC010000151.1:0-3760 GCA_963933025.1 uncultured Dehalococcoidia bacterium
GCAATTTCGTGATGCCCATGGTGCAAGAACTGAGCCATCGCCAGAAAAGTTTTTTTAACCAGGTCCATCTGCAGCAGGATACATGGGTAACCTATATATTGAAAAAGGGGACAGGACCGAAGACCATTATAGGTGGCCCCCGCCTCACAGCAAGTCACCCTGGCTACGACGAGTACGGTGAGGGGTGGGCCGCATTTCCAGAGAGCGCAGGCGGCTTGCAGGGTCAAGTAAGCAGTCTAGGAACCGATTACAAGGGTCGCGCCATGGTTGTTAGTTTTTTCTTGGATAACAAATATGCAAATGCATGGAGGGATAGTGGACTTTCTCTTGCAGACTTCTGTATGCCGGTGATGCAGAAAGTCTATCCAGATTTGACCTGGGATAAAGTTGATGATGTGGTCGTACGAGGCGGTGATGGATTGGTCATGTTCAATACAGGTCTTCCAACCGCAATGGCTGAGTTCATCCGTCATGAGGAAAAAGAGAAGCACGGGCTGTATTTTTGCGGCGAGTACCTGAGCCATGCACACACAGGTGCTGCCTGTGCAAGCGGTAGAATGGTGGCCCGAACAATTGCTAAACATTGGACCTGAGCACTTAATATTAAGTAGGATGTAGACGATAAAAAAAATATTATCCTTATCCTAATAACATAACTAATTCGGCTATAAGTATGTTAATCAAACAAAGAAAAACAAGGAACTGGATAATGCATAAGACAAGAACAATAATTCAGGTACTCATTGGTTGTTTGCTAATTGTTACTTCTTCATTTTCAGTTTACTCGGAAGATAACAATAGTGCCGAGAAGGTATGGATGAATGAAATAAACCAGGTCGGTAATAATCACGGCAAAGGACGGGATTTTTTTAAAACCAATGTCTTACCTAGACTGGCTGAAAACGGTTGCTTAAAATGTCATGCGAGAGGCTATTTACGACCCAATATTACCATCTATGAAGAACTCTTACGGCGTCTTGCTATCGGTGATTCTGCCGAAAATAACGTGGTGATTTACAAGATAGCTAATATTCGCAGTTTTACAGCGGATATACCTAATCATCCTGGTGGACAACGCTGCGCCAGTATCGATGTTGAACCCTGTAAAAGTATCCGTCAATGGTGGGAAATTGAATTTGGAGAAGAACAGTAACTTATGAATAAGAACAGCAAAATCATAGACCAACAACGACGCAATCTTGTAAAAGGACTAGGAGCGGCAACAGCAGTTTCAGCCGTAATGCCATATAGTCTGTTTGCAACAGGTGCTGGACCCACCGCAGTTGTCATCGGTTCCGGTATTGCCGGTCTGAGTGCAGCTTATGATCTCCGCAAGGCTGGATTTCAAGTCTCCATATTTGAAAAGGAAAAGTTTACAGGTGGTCGCATGGTGGAGTTACAGATGGGGCCATTGTATCAATACACTCACGCTCAAGGAGTTTTTGGAGCTAATAAGGAAATGTTTACCCTTGCAGAAGAACTGGGAATTAAGGATCAGATGCTTGGCGCTGATATGTCATCCTTTGATGATCAAACCTCTGGATACTCTGGTTTAATCGATAATGGCCATGGCTTGTATGACCCTGGTCATGCTGGCGATTTTGATTTTGTGAAGACTGCTCAGATTCCAGGACTGAGTAAAGATACAGTTGCAAAGTTGCCTCTACTAAAACCAGATTTAGAAGAAATTGCTGCGACGGTTGATCCCTGCTTACTTGAAAGTGGTGTCAATTTTGATGATGAAAGCCTTGGAGACTATTTTGAGCGATTGTTAGGCAAGGACAGTGGAAAAGAAATTTTAGCGTACAAAATTGAAAATTTATGCACTTGGTGGGGATGGCCACCTTATCAAACATCTAAAATTGCCCTTTTGTCATGGCTTGCACAAGAAAAACAATTTTGGGCACCAAGAGGTGGAATTGGATGCATGACTCGTAAATTGGATTCTCTCTTGCCTGTACAAAATAATACTACTGTAAGATACATTACTCCTCCAGATTCACATGGTCGACACACAGTCCATTATTTGAATGCAAATCTTGAAAGACGAGCTGTCACTCCAGATATTGTCGTTTGTGCTGTAGAAGGAAAATATTTGGATAAGCTTGTTCAGAATCTTACACCCAAGCAAGAGGCATTGGCCAAGAACTGCTTCTTTAGCAAAGAGCCTATCGTTTGTTGGATACTTGATGAGAAACACGCACCAAAGGAGTTTGCTTATGGTAGTTATATTCCTGATCACCCTGATCCAATGAAAGCTAAAACCAGTAACTGGGCTGCAATACCGAGAAATAATGATTTCAATCACCCGCCACATATTCGTTTTACTTTGTCAAGACGGCACACACCTGAATTCCAGAAGAGTGACATGACTCTTGAAGAGTTCTGCTGGCCAATGATAAAGACGTTCTATCCACAGCTGGAGAAATCTCATGTGGTCGATATCGTTGATTACACCTGCGATGATTTAATTTATATGCCTGTAGGTTATGTAAAGCAAATCTCAGCGGTACTCCAAGAGCAACGAAAGCAACGACGTGGCATGTATTTTGCAGGAGAGTATGTATCCGGTGCACACACAGGTGCTGCCTGTGCAAGTGGCCGAACGGTAGCCCGAACAATTATTAAACATTGGACCTGAGCACAGTTATATTTCTGAAAATAGTTGATGCGAAAGACAGATAACAGACAACAACTTGTTGTCTGTTGCATCTTTTTATAAGAGACTGTCGCTAATGGAAAAAGTAACTCAAGACATATTGGATTCGGTAATTGATTTAAATAAAATCCTAGAGTCACTTAGCGATGAAGAGTGGAAATTGCCCACTGCTTTCAAGCAATGGACACCTGAAGAAGTGGTAGCTCATTTATTCTATTTTGACCGGATGACAGTTTACTCAGTTAATTTTCCTGAAAAATTTAACGTTGAAGCGAACTTTATGTTCAAAACTTTTGCTGCCCTTCCCAATTCACTGGACAGAGCTGTAGCAGTCAAAAAAAGACTGGGAGAAAATGATAGTGAAAACTTACGACGTCAATGGTACGCTTCTGCGTTCGACATGTGTTCAGTTTTTCAAGATATTGATCCTGCAAAAAGATGTACCTGGTTTGGCCCTGATATGGGTGCCAGAATGTTCATGACGGCACGTTTTATGGAAACTTGGTCTCACAGTCAAGCAATCTATGATTTAATAGGTGAAGATAGAATTTATAAGGACAATATAGAAAATATAGCTACTATTGGGATCAAAACCTTCGGTTGGACTTACCTGAATCGGAAGTTAGAGGTTCCTAATCGAGTACCCTTTGTCTCCTTGCTCTCCCCATCGGATATCCAGTGGAAATGGAACGATCCGAGTGATGATGACTTCATTAAGGGACAAGCAAGTGATTTTTGCCATGTAGTGACACAAACAAGAAACATTGAAGATACGGATTTAGAAATTGTTGGGAACGTTGCTGAACATTGGATGAGTATAGCTCAATGTTTCGCTGGAGACCCTGAGGATCCGCCTGAAAAAGGTTTAAGAAAAAAACAAAATAGAGGATAAGAAAATGCAATGGACTAAAGAGCATAATAACATTCGAGAAACGGTTGCTAAATTTGTTGATAATGAAATTAATCCATATATCGATCAGTGGGAGGATGATGGCATATTCCCAGCTCATGAATTATTTAAAAAATTAGGTGATCTTGGGATGCTTGGAATCAATAAACCAGAGAAGTATGGTGGTTTAGGTCTGGATTACAGTTATTCAA
>CAWVTC010000152.1:0-3724 GCA_963933025.1 uncultured Dehalococcoidia bacterium
AGTATTGCCGCAGCGCCAGCTGCAGTAACACCACCTGCTACTAAAAAGCGCCTTCGATCAAAGCGCCGTGTTTTCAGTCTTGTCCAATAGTTTTCAGAATTTCGCATAGTTATACACCGTCCTTAGTGTCACGATTGTAGATTTATCAGTCCATTTTGACAAGGTGGTTTTAAAAATAATCTGAAAATAATATATTTTCTTGCAAACGTTCACGCGATCCGCCAGAATCTTTGCAATGTACAATTATATAATCCGTAGGTTGATATCAGTGCCTTTGATGCTGATTGGGCTTTCTTTGCTGCTTTTTTTACTACTCTGGGTTCGGCCAGGTAGTGCGGCCTTTGGTGTAGCTGGTGGACTATCGCTCGATACCGATTTTGAAAGACTCGAAGAACGTATGGGCTTAAATAAGCCCTGGTATGAGCAATATGGGATGTGGTTGGGAAAAGCAGTTCAAGGAGATTTTGGGAATTCTCTCGTTCCTCCGCAAAATTCTGTAACGAGTCAGATTTCAGGACGTGTAGGAAACACGATTGAAATAGGTTTGTTAACAATTATTATTTCTGCAATTATTGGTATTCCTATTGGAATTATTTCGGCAGTCAAGAGAAATAGCAAGTTGGATGTTACATTACGTACGATTACAATTTTGGGCATATCTGTACCCAATTTTTGGACTGCCACATTACTATTAGTCTTACCTGCAAAATTTTTTGGCTGGACCCCGCTTTCAACTGACTTCAGCACTTTTGGTGAAGATCCGATAAGAAATCTAAGTATAGTTATTTGGCCAGCAATCATTCTTGCCTATAGCAGTGCCGCTTATACGGCACGTTTAGTGAGATCATCAATGCTAGAAGTCTTTTATTCGGATTATGTCCGAACAGCACGTGCGAAAGGTTTAGTTGAAAGAATTGTTGTTCTGCGACACGCATTTAGAAATTCACTTATTCCAGTACTGACTGTCATCGGATTGCAGTTAGGGGTTATCTTGGGTGGTGCAGTAATTGCAGAGCAAATCTTTGCAATTCCTGGTATCGGACTCTTAACCTACAAAGCTTATCTTGCGCAGGATTATACAGTTGTCCTTGGGGCAGTCATGATGTTTGCCCTCTTGTTTGTCCTCGTAAACTTACTAGTTGATTTGCTGTATACAGTCGTTGACCCTCGAATTAGGTATTAAAATGTCAGAAAATTCAAATACTCCAATAGATGAAGCCGCAATTTTAGAGAGCTTTGCAGTACCCCCACGAACAGGACGTTTTAAAACGCTGCTTAACTGGGTAGTTAGGGAGCCTTTCGGAACGTTGGGAGCCTTTCTAATCTTGCTTATGGTTTTTGTTTCGATATTTGCGCCCGTACTGAACACGAGTGATCCTATGGGATTTGGAATGGATATCTTGCAAGGGCCAAGCTTAGATCACTTCTTTGGTACAGATCGAACAGGAAAGGATCTGTGGTCACGCGTACTTTATGGCGGAAGAATTTCATTAAAAATAGGACTTGCTACAGTTATCATCGGGACGTTCGCTGGAACTGTCTTTGCACTGTTAGCAGGATTCCTTGGTGGAATTGTTGACTTTATATTTGGAAGAATCACGGACATTCTTTTTGCTGTCCCTACTTTCCTACTAGCGTTAACTTTAAGTACATCTATTGGAGCAGATATGCCAGATTTACCTGGGATCCCGTCAGGTGAATTGGTGGTTATTATTGCTATTTCAGTTGGTTTTATGCCTGGAATTTTCCGCATTATGAGAGGCTTAGTTCTTGAGCAGCGAGGTACTGAATATGTACTAGCAGCTGAAGTTACCGGTGCGAGTCAGATTCGTATCATGGCCCGGCATATTCTGCCTAACATGTTAGGTTTGATGATTGTCGCAACCTCGATTACGTTACCTGCGGCAATCCTGACAGAATCTGCACTTAGCTTCTTAGGTGCAGGAGTCCCGCCAGGTTCTCCTTCATGGGGTGCAGATCTAAGTGGAGCATCACGGACGTATTTAATGCGAGCTCCTTGGCTAGCTATTTTTCCGGGATTGGCGCTTTCCCTAACAGTGTTTGGCTTCAATATATTTGGAGATGCTCTGCGTGATACCTTAGACCCAAGGCTCAGAGGAAAAATCTAAGTTATTTTTTTAGGAACTTCCCCGGACGGGTCTTACGGTAAATGACTCAGAACATCGCTTCAACCTAAGCAGGTTCGTAAACGAGTTCCAGTTTTGGGACTTCTAAGAAAGGACTGGCTGTGTGCGCACGCGCTTGCGTCCCCGGCTTCAATTGAGGATCCTTCATAACTTTTAATAGGGCTTTTGAACCAATAACCGCTTCACTTCGTGCAAGTTGATAACCAACACAAAAATGTTTACCTAATCCAAAACCTAGATGACTTGCTTGGCCACCTTCATAGTAACCAGTTCTTAAATCACGCCCGAAATAAAGGTCTTCTCGAAAAATATTAAACTCATCAGGATCTTTGAACACACGATCGTCGTGGTTACCACCATAAATTGATAAGTGAACTACCTCACCAACTGGAATCGTCTGTCCATACACTTGAACAGGAGAAATTACTTCACGAGTTTGACTGCCAGCTGGAGCAGTAAGCCGCATGGTTTCAACAAAAACACGATCCATAAGATCAGGGTCTTTTTGGACTTCTTTAAGCTGCACAGGATTCTTCATTAAGTGATACCACATACTAGCGATAACCTTGTCTGTGGTTTCACCGCCAGCAACGAGTAACAAACTTGCAAATGCCTTTATATCTTCTGTGTCCATACGTGTGCCTTCTACCTCAGCAACGCAAAGACGAGAAATCAGATCATCACCAGGTGTAACACTACGTTCATCTATAAGCTGATCAATATATCGGTGAAACGCTTGATTAGCTTGAATTCCTATAGCTCGTTGTTCTTCATTGCCAGTCAGGCCATCCATCATAGCTGGATACCACTCATTAAAAGTCGCATGATCTTTTTGGGGCAAGCCAAGCATATCGATAATTACCTTCACGGGAAGGCGAGCACTAAATGCATCAATTAAGTCAACTTCGCCTTGTTGATGAATACTTTCTGCAATACTTTCTGCATTTTGAAGAGTAAATTTATCAATTAATTCTTGAGTGTTTTTTTCAATAATAGGTAACAATGTCTCGAGTTTTTTCCCAACAAATTCAGGGGCAACCACATTACGTCGCTGAGTATGCTCAGTCCCATCAAATTGCATCATCGTTGTGCCGAAAACAATTCCCATAAAATCTGCGTACAAACGATTCGAATAATGCACATTATTATCACGAAAGGCATTCACAACATCGTCATATCTAGTGAGATACCACTGTCCATGTTCTGCGTCATGATATAGAGGGTAGTGATCACGTAATATTTTGAGTGCAGGATATGGATCGAGCCAATATTCGGGAGTCATAAAAATTGAAGGATCAAACTTTGGTGGTTTGTTGGTCATCAATACCTCTACTAAGCGTACAAGCTGCTAGCACCATTACTTGAATTTCTGAACGTACTCACGTCTATCGCCGGAATCGTTCCATGTTAAAACTCTAGTTGGTGTATATGAAACAATCACACGATCTGGTGTATTTGCAATGTGATCATAGGATGATTCCCAATTGTCACCGCCATATTTGCGAGCAATCCGTTCAGTCATATTGCCACCCAGTCCTGGGACAACAACTGTATCTTCACCAGCTAAAACTACTGTT
>CAWVTC010000153.1:0-3717 GCA_963933025.1 uncultured Dehalococcoidia bacterium
ATGTTGCGTCAGAACAATTGTCTGCAGTACGAGGTAGTTTCCCTGATTGGGATCTTTCTCTTTATGGCCCTAATGGAAGTGAAGGACCTCGGCCTATGCGTAATTCAACTCGAACCACAATTGCGCCGACTGGTACCCTTAGCATAATCGCGAACTGTTCTGGTGGAATAGAGCCAGTGTTTGCTCTTGCTTTTGTCCGCTCCCACTACTTAGATAAAGATGATCCGACTAAGCGTACAGATTTGAATGAGGTTAACGATCATTTTGAAACTGTTGCGCGCAAAGAAGGTTTTTACAGCGATGAACTGATTTCCTTCTTGGCTGTTGGTGGTCATTTGTCGGAACGAGAAGATGTTCCTGGATGGGTGAAACATGTTTTTGTCACCGCACATGATATTGCTCCTTTGTGGCATGTTCGTATGCAGGCTGCCTTTCAAGAGTTTACAGATAATGCAGTTTCGAAAACGATAAACTTTCCTAATTCAGCTAATGTTGACGATGTTCAAGAAGCTTATAGGCTTGCGTATGATTTGGGATGTAAAGGTATAACTATCTATCGTGATGGGTCTCGTGACTTACAAGTTCTTAAACATGCATCTGCAGATGACGATGCACAAGTTGATGAAAGTGAAGAGGCTATTGCTGAAGTTGAGGCTCTTGTTAATGGGAAAATTCGTCCAATCAGAAGGCGTCTTCCTGATGAGAGGCAGTCAATAACCCATAAATTCCGTGTTGGTGAGCAAGAGGGTTATATGACGGTGGGGCTCTTTGATGATGGTACACCTGGCGAGCTGTTTATTAATGTTAGTAAGCAGGGTTCCACAGTAAGTGGTCTTATGGATACTTTAGCTATGCTTACTTCTTATGCTTTGCAATACAGTGTACCTATCGATGATGTGGTGCAGAGGCTAAAAGGTACCCGTTTTGAACCTAGCGGGCCGACAGGTAATAAGGATATTCCTATTGCGACCAGTATTGTGGATTACGTTTTTCGTTGGCTAGATCTTAAATTTGGTGCTGGGGATTCAGTTATTCAACCTATGCTTATTCCTCCTCATGAGGTGGTTGAGAGTAGTAGTGTGGATGATTCTATTTCGGGTCACAAAGATTTAACGGTTAGCGGTGTTGGTTGTCCTGATTGCGGTTCTGTCCTTTATTATGGTGAAGGTTGCTTGCTTTGTCGTGATTGTGGGTATTCAAAGTGCGGATAGGATTACTGTTTAGTTTTGAAAACTTATGAGTTTTTATTATGACGATGGGCAACCAGATGACGAGGATGAAGGTGGTTTTCGTGAGGTCATAGCTGTGGTCATCGCGATGCTTCAAGTTCTTGCTATTCCGTTTGCTATTTTGTGTGGAGTAGTTTTACTTATTGGTCTGGTTGTCTGGTTATTTACTGTACATTCCGGTTTGGGTTTTGCAGCATTGGGTTTACTAGGATTGGTCCTAGTAGGTCGTGTTTTTTGGGAGTTGGGACATCCGCCGAAACTAAAATTGTGAGTTTGGAATTTTGGAGAAAGATAGAATGAATGTCTCGCTAATAGGTGGTGGTGTTATGGGAGAAGTCTTTCTTGCTGCAGGTATCAGATCAGGACTTTTTGATATTGAGCGAACTATTGTTTGCGATATTCGCTCTGAGCGGTGTACTGAATTAGCTGCGAAATATGAAGTGAAAACAACAACTGAACCCACAGTTGCCTTTGCTTCTGCAGATCTGGTTTTTTTAGCAGTTAAACCTCAAGATCTGAAAACGATACAAGCTACTCTTAGCGACCAGACCTGTGTAGTTTCTATCATGGCAGGCATAAGAACTGAACGATTAAGAGAGGTGTTTTCGACCGATAAAATTGTTCGAATTATGCCCAATACGCCTGCTTCGATTGGGGAAGGTGTTAGTGTCTGGACTGTGTCAGGACCTGTTTCGCAGAATCATCAAGATATGCTCCGTTTATTATTAACATCTATAGGTACAGAATACTTTGTGGAAGATGAGGATGCTCTGGATATGGCAACTGCTATAAGTGGCAGTGGTCCTGCTTATGTTTTTCTTTTTCTTGAATCTTTTATTAAAGCAGCAGAAGCTATTGGCTTTACAACAGAAGAAGCTGAAAAAATCTCGATTCAAACACTCTATGGTGCAGCAGCTTATGCACGAGAGAGTACTTATGCACCATCGGTATTGAGAACTAGAGTGACTTCTAAAGGTGGAACAACTGCTGCGGGCCTAGATATTTTGGAAGAATCAGATTTTGGAGAGCTTATAAAAAATTGTGTACGTGCAGCCTATAGCCGTTCTAAAGAGCTTAGTCGCTTACGATGAATCATATAATCGCTGATATCTTTATAGGTTTTTTGTATACTCTCACGTTTTTTATAATTGCAAGGGCACTACTTTCGTGGTTGCCTATATCATTTGGGAATCCTTTCGCAGTATTTATTCGTAATATAAGTGATCCCCTCATTGATCCTATACGAAGAGTTATCCCTAGAATGGGTGTTTTTGATTTGAGCCCCGCAGTAGTTATCCTAGTTCTCTTTCTTATGATTACGGTTGTTAACCGATTGAGAAGCTAGGATTAAATAACAATATTAACGAGTTTTCCAGGGATATAGATAATGCGTTTGGGCGTTTTTCCTTGGAGTACTTCTTGGATACGTTCTTGATCAAGCGCACTTTTTTGAACAATTTCTGCACTTGTTGTTGCTGCAACTTCGATTCTATCTCTTACTTTTCCATTTAGTTGAATTACTATTTGTAAAATTTCTTCAGCTGCCATTGCTGGATCATAGTCTGGCCATGGTTGTTTATGAATGCTATAAGGTTGTCCGAGCAACTCCCAAAGTTCTTCTGTTATATGTGGTGCGAGTGGTGCCATCAAAAGTAATAATGTTTGGATTGCCCAGTGCCAGGTCGAGTTGTCTATAGAAGGATTTTCCTGCACTTTTCCTAGAGTTGAGGTTAATGACATTAATTTTGAGATCGCAGTATTAAACTGAAATCTCTCTAGATCTTCTGTTACTCCAGCAATTGTTTGATGCACTGTACGTTCTAAGTTTTTCTGTTCTGTGGGGTCAGTAGATTCAGACTTATTAGTGTAAGAATAATTTGCTACATTCCAGACTCGATTTAACCAACGAACGATTCCCGGCATTCCTTTAGGGTCATAAGGGCCACCTTGGTCCCAAGGGCCTATAAACATTAATTGGCAACGAAATGCATCGGCTCCGTATTTTTCAATTTGTTGATCAGGTGCAACAACATTCCCTCGACTCTTAGACATTCGATTTCCATCAGTCCCGAGAATAATTCCTTGATTGAAGAGCCTTAGCATTGGTTCATCAGCGTCTACCAAGCCTAGATCTCGAGCTGTTTTCCAGAAGAATCGTGTGTATAGAAGGTGCATGACGGCATGTTCGGAACCTCCCGTATATTGGTCAACAGGTAGCCATTCTTTTGCAATTTCTTTTGCAAATGGTGCTGTTTTGTTTCGTGGATCGATGTAACGCATTTGATACCAACTGGAACATACAAATGTATCGATAGTGTCTGTTTCTCGCCGTGCTGGTTTTTTACAGTTAGGACATTCGACTAGCCACCATTCCTGTAGTTGTTCTAATGGTGATTTCCCGTCAGTAGTGAACTCAACATTTTCTGGTAAAAGCACTGGTAGATCAGATTCTGGTACTGGAACTATCCCGCACGTTTCACAATGAATA
>CAWVTC010000154.1:0-3687 GCA_963933025.1 uncultured Dehalococcoidia bacterium
AGGCGATTGTTGCTGTACTAGCAGGTGTCGTGAGTTGTTCATAGGCGAGTTCTGCCTGAGCAACAGCGGCGTCTGCAGAGGCGATTGTTGCTGTACTAGCAGGTGTCGTGAGTTGTTCATAGGCGAGTTCTGCTTGGGCAATTGAAGCTTTAGCACTGGCAATCTGTTGTTCGCTGGTAAGTATTTCTAGTTCAGTTACCGAATGATATATTCGGAAGATAATTGCACCCCTTTCGAGAAGGTCTCCACTTTTTGGCAACCAGGTCACAACACCATTAACGCTTGCAGGAACGTTGATTGTTTTTTCGTATTTAAGTGTTCCGCTTAGTTCTTCACGCGTTATCAAGTCTCTGCGTTCAAGTGTTGCTGTCGCGAGCTCAATAGTTGAGGATGTACTTTCATTACTGTCTCGATTAGATATGAGTCCTAGATCAAGTACATTTTCAAGTACTAAAAAGACGATAATAGCTGCCAGGATTACTAGTGCTGTTGCAGTTTTTTTCATTATCTTCCTCCTCTTGGTCCTCCACCTTCATTATCGGTAAATGTACTTTGGCATTTTGCAATTGTTGCTTGTACCTTGGAATCAGTCATGTCGACTTCTGCCAACATTGTCCGAATGCCATTAGTGCCATCGTTAAAATCTGGATCAGGTACATCTAAACCATTTTCGCGAAGACATTCTGCAAATTGTAAAAGATTATCTTGAAATTCAACGAGTTCCTCTTCGGTTGGTTGTTGCGCAAAAGTTGCTCCTTCGAGTAATGGAATACATTTCGCAAGAGACTGTTGTGTTTTTCTGCTTTGAAAATTGAAATTAGGATCGGCGATCAGATTATCACGTATAGCTTCGACGTTTACTGAACCATCTGCGTTTAATTCTGGATCAGGGAGTTCGAAGCCTTCACTACGCATACATTCAGTGAAATCTGTTGCTATTTCCTCATCAGTTTTAGCTGTTGAGTTTTCTGTGCTGTCGACTTCTGCATTGATTACTGTTGCTTTATTTTGAACGTTACTAGCAGCTCCAGCATTTTCCTGAGCAGCAGCTCTATCCGCCTCACGGATTTGAGCTACTCCACTTGTGTTTGTTTCGCTTGATCCACAAGAGGTGGTAAATAAAATTGTGCTCACAAGGGAAAAACAAAGGAGATACTTTTTCATGGAAGTTTTCCCTTAAGACTTTTCTGTAGGATTGGATCACTATAGCGGAAAAAATTAAGAGTTTCTTAAGAAAACTTTTAAAATGAAATTCCTTGCTATAGTGTTTGCAAACCTAAAAAAAGAGTGCTCCACGTATGGAAATACGTAGTTATGCACTGGGTCCGATTGCTTCCTCAAGTCGTTTTTTAAGATCGCTTTTAGGTCGAAATCCAACGATTCTACTTTTTAAGGTTCCGCCTTCAAAGATCATAAGTGTTGGAATACTACGAATTTCGAATTCTGTGGGAATAGTAGGATTTTCATCAGTATTCATCTTGTAGAAGTTTACTTTTCCTGCGTATTCCTCACCGAGTTCTTCAACTATAGGTGCCACCATTCTGCAGGGACCACACCAGGGCGCCCAAAAATCTACTAGTACTGGTGTTTCACTTTTTAACACAGTACTTTCCCATGTCTCATCTGTTACTTCGGGTGTTTCAGCCATTGTCTATCTCCTCTAGAAACTTATATCGATATTACAGTACATCTTACTTGAACGACTACTTCTTGTATTGGCTATCTATTAGTCGTATGTAGGTAGTCGTATGTAAGTGTATCCTCTTACTATGCCTGATTATTCTGATGTTGAGATTATTAAACGAGCTGAAAGTCTTGCAAATGACCAATTTGGTGGAACGTTAGCGACGATTCATTCAGATGATGGCACACCTTATCCTACGTTTGTACTTTTTCAGTTTACCGAAGATGTCCGAATTCTTTTTGGTAGTAGTAAAACAAGCCAACATGCAATAGATGTAACTTCTACTCCTGAAGTTTCATTTCTCATCGATAATCGTAATATTTTGTATAAATCTTTGGATGTAACTTCTACTCCTGAAGGTTCATGGCATTTAGATAGCCAAAGTGTTTTTTTACAGGAAGGTGCAGGATTTGATCGTGTCATAGTTGAAGGAACGGCAGTTCTCATAAATCCATTGCATAGTTCATATATTCAAGACTTGGATGAGCTTACTAAGAAGAATTGGCTTGCGGGTTCTTTTGCCCGGCAAGGAGGGCTATACGGTATTAGGCCACGTAGGCTTACGCTTGTTGAAGCCTTAGATCCAGTTCGTCACACGGTTGATTTTTAGGTTTTAAATTGTTGCATGGTCTTAGTCAGCACCCTGTTTTTGCATTTCCAAAATGATGGACTAACGAATTGCTGTTCTCAGTCAATATTTTTTGAGAGTTTTCCCATGCCAATCTGGGCAATTCTGTAATATTTTCTTCTAATTCGTTGAGAGTAAGTAGTTCTTTATTCACTTTGTCGATGTAGGTCATAGGTGTTGATTCAGGTGTAGACTTCACATTTTTTGTACCGATGCCACACGCTGTTACAAGGAATATGAAACTTATCAAAACCAAATATACTGGGGACTTCATATTTAAACTGATGTGTTTTCTTTTTTTGCCGCTCTTACTATGAAATATCCACTGGTCGCCAGATATAAGCCGCTTATGATGAAGCTGGAGGGCGTGTTGATTAGCACGAATGTAGTGGCTGAGGCGTTTCCCAGTAAGAATATTCTCGTGATTGCAGTAAGCAAATTAATAGCTATGAATGTAACGGTAAGAGATACAAAAATTCTGTGCATTACAGGGAGGGTATTACGCACGAGAGGTAGGGCTTCTCTTGCGATCAGCCCTACGAGCGGTTTTCTTACAATGATGCTGGTTGTGAAAATGATGACATGCATTAGATCAGTTGTGATGCTCTCAGAAACATAAGCTTTTGCATTATTCATTAGCATGCCTACCACTGCTGAAATTGTGATGATTGTAAATCCCATAACGGTGAGCATTTTTATGACGCCATTTTGTTTATTGAGGTAGAAAGCAATTGCTGTGGCAATAAACGAGCCAAGGATCGCAATCCATTCTGATGTTTGCCAATTCAGAATTACGAATATAGCCATTGGAATTGCAGGTAAAAGGATTTTGAAATCTGCTTCAGTCCAGAACCAAGCGAGTGTTTCTCTGGGATTACGAAGGTTTGGAAATTTTACCTCCGGTATACCACTATTAGGTTCTTGCATGTCCTCAGCATACTGTATCCCCTGAAATGCATTGTTAGCGTTATTATTTATTCAACTAGAGGTTTGCGTGCCTGCACTTGACGGAATGCGTGTATTAGACATGACTCAATACGAGGCTGGGACTTCGTGTACACAACTGCTTGCTTGGCTAGGTGCAGATGTTATAAAGATTGAACCTCCAGGAAGAGGTGATCCGGGAAGAGATGTCGCAGGTGAGGGTATCGTTTCTCAGTATTTTTTGAATTACAACAGTAATAAACGTAGCTTAGCAATCGATCTTTCGAAACCAGCTGGTCTTGAACTTTTATTAAAAATGGTTCCGTTAGCTGATGTGTTTGTTGAGAATTATGGACCAGGTGTCGTTGAAAAACTGGGGGTAGATTATCCTGTTCTATCTCAAATTAACTCGGGTATTATTTATGGTCGGATTAAGGGCTTTGGCTTAAGT
>CAWVTC010000155.1:0-3633 GCA_963933025.1 uncultured Dehalococcoidia bacterium
TCTAAAGAAAGAATGTTCTTTAGATAGTTTTTTCTTTATGGTCGTTCGAAAAAATACCTACACTACAAAAAACGACTAACCAACGTAACGCTTTGGTAAGCGAACTGTAAAAATGGCGCCACCATCTAAGGCATTCTCGGCCTGAACTGTCCCGCCGTGAGTCCGGACAGCATGCTTTACTATCGCTAAGCCAAGTCCCGCCCCACTAGTTGTACGTGACCGTTCCGATTTATAAAACCGCTCAAACATACGATCTTTATCTTCATCAGGAAATCCTGGACCATGGTCGCGTACTGAAATAGAAATAAGCGATAAACTTTCTTGAACCGCTATTCTAATATCACTTCCATCTGAACTAAACCGTAAAGCATTATCAATCAAGTTACTTATAACAAGGATCAACATCGACCGATCAGCCTCTACAGCCATCTTTGAATCTAAATTATAATTAACTTCAACATTTGCAAACTCTAATAAAGGACGTAGGTTCTCAGAAACCAGCGAGAAAATTTCTGTTAATTTTATAACTTCTGGATTAAGCACCACCGCGCCAGATTCAATACGCGAGAGATCTAGTAACTCATCTGTCAACAAACGCAACCGGCTTATTTGCAAAGCAATCCGCCTGACAAAATCACTAGTTTCCTCCTCATCTAGATCATCATTCTCGATGCTTTCTGAAAGCATCGAAATAGCGGCAATTGGTGTACGTAATTCATGAGAAACATTGTTAACAAAATCACGGCGTATTTGATCAGTACGTTGCAAAGAAAATAAGTCTACAAATACAAGTAATCCACTCCACTCAGTATCACCACCAATTGGAACTGAGGTAACACGATATTGATGTCTATCTAATCCTAGAGTTATTAGTTTTACTTGTTGGGAAACAGTCCCCTCAGAAGAATTATGGATCAAATCTTCAAGTTCATAATCTCGTGTCACTTCAATCAATGGTCGGCCAAGTGCTATTTCAATAGAAGTATTGAAAAGTTCCAAGGCGGCTTTATTGAGGTATTGAACATCTGAATTGTTAGATAATGCGATTATGGGATCGCCAATGGTATTCAAAACAATTTCTAAGCGCACCTGATCTGATTCAATTTTTTGAATCAGATCTTCAAGCCTAATAGCCATTGAATTAAATATATGGGTGATACGTGAACCAAACCCCCTTACTCCAGTAGCACGTGCTGTAAAGTCACCCCCTCCAAAGTGAGTCGCAGCAGAATTAATAGACTTGAAAGCCATTTGAACTTCCCATGCCGCTCTTAATCCAAAACCCAAAATAACCCCTAGAAAAATGGCAGATATAATCCATAGAACTATTTCATTTTTTGCAATAGCAAAACCCAATAGAACACAAATCACAGGAAAAATAATTACTAGGGCCCAAGTTTTTTGCATCACAGATACCACATGCCTATTGTCCTATTTTCTGAACAAATATCCACTACCTCTAATTGTACAAATCCTTTGTGGATCTTCAGAATTTTCTTCAACCTTCTGTCTTAACCACCGTACATGCACATCCACAGTACGCACATCACTCCGAAAATTAGTATCCCAAACGGAATCTAAAAGTTGTTGACGAGAAAAAACTTGTCCAGGGTTTTCTAGAAAAAACTTAAGAAGTGCATACTCACGCGGCTTAAGCAGAAGTGGTTTACCGGCTAATAGGATCTCGTGCCTATCATTATTTATTACAAAACCTTTTTCATCAGCACTAGTAGAATCATCAGGAAAAGTTTTCCGTTCTACTTGGCTACGTCGTAGAAGAGCTCTAATTCGAGCTAATAATTCACGCATCCCAAAGGGTTTTGCTAGATAATCGTCTGCCCCAATTTCAAGGCCAGCAACACGATCACTTTCCCCTCCAAGTGCTGTAACCATTAATATAGGAACTTGGGAATCACGTCTGAGTGAACGGCAAACCTCTGTTCCATTTAAACCAGGCAGCATCAGATCCAGAACGATCAAATCGGGTTGCTGCTCGCGTGCAAGCAACAACCCATCGTCTCCACGATCTGAAGACATTACTTCGTACCCTTCCCTACGAAGACTACGAGAAATAATCTCTCGCAAATCGATCTCATCTTCAATAACAAGTATTAAATCTTTTTCAATAGATCCCATATATTTATGATAACCGTTGTATTACAAGAATCCGTAACACAAATCATTGCATTTCACCGTACACTTAGTTTTTTTTCATATTTTGCACGTTGTTTACATCGATCCGAACAATACTTAGTAGCTTTCCCGGTAGGTGTACGACTTGGTACCTCACGGCCACATTTATCGAAACCTTTACATGGCTTATATATCACTCCATCTAACGCATCTCTTGCTATCAGAATCCATACAAAACCCGCTAAACAGGTCGGTATTAAACCTATCGACCATGAGCTTGACAATTTACGTTTCTTTCGCAAGTCAGGCACCGAGAATTGCTGTAACTTCCAATTTAAAATTGCGGACCCTTCTTTAGAACGTGGATGATTTTCATCCATCAATATAGTATTTTGACCTGCATCAATAAGAGTTAGAGCCCATTTGATATCATCCCACTCCTGAACCCAATATCGGTTATACCTAGAGCCTCCATAACGTAGATAAGATAGGTAAGAGGCAATATTTTCACATCCATCAGGATCGAAAAAATCCCCATAAACTCGTGCGAACTCAAGAACAGCCTTAGTAACTTGTGATGGTTCTAACCTTCCCGTCGCCTGATTAGATACAGATTCCCATTTATTGCTTATTCTCCTATGCAGATCCCAGTGCTTTTCTCTCCAAGGCTCGAAGGTGGGCAGGAGTGTACTCCAATTGGAAATCCTTGAAGAAGCTGCATCAACAAATAATTTTTGCTTAGGTCCTTCTGAAAACCATATAGCTTGCGGACCTCGAAAACCTGATAACTGATGATCCATAAACAAATATACCTAAAATAATTACCCTTTACACAGTACTTTACAAAAGGTAATTATGGAATTAGATCATAAAACCGAAGGTAGTTTATTTAAAAATATGTTCGGATAGGGTGTTAGACTCGCTTAAACAATAATATCTAAGCAAACTGGACAGAAGCTAACTTACTAAAAATCACAAAAGGGGAACTATATGCGGGCTCTGATAGCGGTCTATGACAAGACAGGAGTAGTAGATTTTGCTCATGCACTAGAGCAACTTGGTTGGGAAATCGTTTCAACAGGCGGAACTGCAAAAATACTGACCGAAGCAGGTATATCTGTAAAGCCAGTAGAGGCAATCACAGGACAACCAGAAATTCTAGATGGAAGAGTGAAAACACTACACCCTGCAATACATGCCGGTATTTTGGCACGTCCTGAACTTGAAAGTCACACCGCTACCTTAGAAGAATACGGCTTCAAACATATTGGATTAGTTGCCTGCAATCTCTATCCCTTCAAGCAAACTGTGACTGAAGAAAACGTAACGTTAGAAGATGCTGTTGAGAATATAGATATTGGTGGTCCCACAATGATTCGTGCAGCTGCAAAAAACTTTAGTTCTGTAACTGTAGTAGTTGATCCAAGCGATTACATTAATGTGATTAAAGATTTAAAAGAAGGACAACTAGAAATTGCAAACCGTCAGCATTTTGCTTGG
>CAWVTC010000156.1:0-3617 GCA_963933025.1 uncultured Dehalococcoidia bacterium
GTGTTCAGATAAGTGTTCGGTAACTGTTCGAGAAGAAGTAAGTGTTCGGGTGTTCGGTGTGTTTTAGGGGTGTATTACACGCACAAAGAAAGCGCTACTGTAAACATTTAGAAATAGGTCGAAATTGGTTAGTTTTTCTAACCATTTTCATAAAATTTCCATAAATTTACTGTTACTTGTTTACATAACAGGAATATTTACTGCCTAGCAGGGCAATATTTAGCGGTTAGGTCCCCTACTCATTGGGTAAGGTTGCCAGCGTTCAAGCCCTGCATGAGAAAGTACTTCTGGGTTAATGGCAGATCTTGGCCAACGTCCTTGTAAGACACTCGCAATTTCCCTTCCTGTTCGTCTACGAGTTTCTGGCAGCATTCTCGATGAGGCTGAGGCGACATGTGGTGTTGCTATTACGTTGTCCATAGCTAACAAAGGGTTATCTGCTGGAGTTGGTTCAACTTCAAAAACATCGAGCGCGGCTCCGGCGATCTGGTTTGTTTGTAAAGCATTTGTTAGCGCAGCCTCATCTACTGTTGGACCACGGCCATTATTTATGAATATGGCCGTGGTCTTCATCGCTTCAAATTGCTTTGTGCTCATCATGTGTTTTGTTTCCGTGTTTAACGGTGTGTGCATTGAAACAAAATCTGATTGCGCAAGCATTTCATAAAAACCTAAAGGCTCTACCCCTTCACCGGTCATCTCTAGTTCACTTACATAGGGGTCGAAAGCAATTACTCGTAAGCCAAATGGCTGACAGCGACGGGCAACGGCTCTTGCGATATTTCCAAAGGCAATCAACCCAAAGGTTTGTCCCCAAAGACGTGGTACCTCATCGTAATGACTGCGTGCTGACCTCCAGTCGTCTTCACGCATTAAGCGGTCCATTAATTTTAATTTTCTTGCACCGGCAAGCGCTAAAGCCAGAGTATGGTCGGCAACTTCTTCTACAAAAACGTCTGGGACATTTGTGACCACTATTCCTGCAGCAGTTGCTGCTTCCACATCAACTGTATCTGCCCCGACGCTAGATAGCCCTATTACTTTTACGTTTGTTAGCCCTTTGATGACATTTGCAGTCATTCGTCGACCAACTGCAAGCAAGCCATCTGCCTCGCGTGCTCCTTCGACGAATTCTTCTTCTGTCGCTGCATCGATTTCTACAATTTCTGCACCGATAGAATCTAATGCCTCTCGTTCGTATTGATAGCCATCCTTTGAAAAAGGACTCCATTCTCGTTTTTGTACAGCAACTTTAAAGTTAGGCATTGGGCTCCCCTACTAGGCTTTTATGATTTGATAGTATGCAGCTCAAGCATACCTGTAACTAAAAGAAAATTCAGGCTCGCACAGCCGCATTTTGGATACTGACTACAGGAACTTCTTCGGAAAATAACCCTGCTACTACGCCACCCTGGAAAAGGCTCGAAATATAAATACATCCCTGTGGCACTCTGTCAGTTATCGTTATAGGCGCCCTTAAGGTAGTGTTACCGGCACTAATTTCTACTACATCTCCGGTAGCAAGATCTAGCGTATCACCGTCTTCTTCACTAATTTGGAATCGATCATAACGATGCAGTTTTTCTGCTTCAGGATGCTTTAATGATGCCGCGTCACTAGCTGTGTACTGATCACGTCCGGTAATCACAGTTAACTTGTTGGGACTAGTAGTGGCAGATTTTATTTTGAGAGGAATATAATTTCCTATGCCTGATGCCGGTATGTTTAAACGTACTCCATCGCCTATTAGTAAGTCAGCAGCATCTTGATATTGTGTATGTTCTAGTGATATTTGTTGCAGTGCCTTTTCTGGAGTATTCGGTACGGTTAGTCCGAGTGAGGTTGCAAGCTGACTTACAGCTGAATAACACGTTACTGAATCACCCTGTGTTGCTATCGCAGGAGACAATCTTTGTGTACGGAAATCTCCTTGTGTGTATGTTCCTGATCCAGCATAAGATCTACCTTCTGCAATGACGACGTCTGCAAGTTTTGCTGTTGTATGCATAACATTGTCGATCACAACAAGTGCGTCCAAATTTTGAAAATGATTGGAAGACCATTCAGGGATTCTCATATTCGGATCATCACGGATTACCAAAAGGCCTGTAAATTTGTCGATTTCATCAAAAATGTCTTTTTGAGCTACTCCCATATCGAGGATGCCATGAATATTTACTTCTGGTGGTGCCACAACTAAATGTTCAGAAGCATTTTTTCCAAAAAGTTGAACTGCTATATTTGCTGCACCCCCTGCCATTTCAGCAGCGATAGACGGGCTTACAGGATTTGGTGCTACGACGATAATTACATCATCGCCAGTAGCAACGATTTTTTGAATTTCTTGAGCTGCTTCTGTTACCAATGGATCGTCATTGTTTGAATTTTGTAAACAATTAGCGAGTGCATCTGCGGTAACTCCTTCTTCGCCTCCGTTAGGCCGGAGCCATGCGCTTGAAAAGTCGACGAGTTCACTACGCAGGCTACTGATAACTGTCAAATGTGCTCCCAGACGAGTCACTGCATCTTTTATACGTACGCTAAGAACGTTATGGCTTTCTTCTAGATCATCTGCTACGACTATGATGGCTTTTGCCTTTGGAATACGGGTCATATCTGTCGACATTTTCCAGGTACCAAGTCGTTCTTCAAGCGATGTTTTTGTTGCTCTCAAGATGGGGCCATATGAGGTGTCAGCTCCATTATTAAATATTTGAGTAGCTATTTGATTTGCCAGCCAAGCTTCCTCATTAGTTACAGTTCCGCCTACAAGCACGCCCACAGGACCTTTTTTTGCAGCTTTTAAAAGTTTAGAGGCGGCCTCATCGATTGCTACCTCAACTGTTTCTGGAACGTGTATTTGCCCCTTTCGTACGAAATGTTGAGAAAGTCGCTCCTGAGGCTTTAAGGAATCGTAGTGATACCGACCTCGAACGCAGATTTGATCACCACTGAAGGGATTACCTGATCCCGGACGGACAATAGCCGCTTCTCCATCTTTTGATCCGATTGAAATACTGCAGCCTACTGAACAAGAGTCACAAGTGGTAGTGGTCCATTGATCTGTTTTTGAAACCCATTTATTTGGATGTTCCATTAATGCCGCTGTTGGACATACATCAATACAGGCTCCACTGAAATCGCAATTACTTTCATCGATACTTCCGCCTGCTCCAAACTTAATTTGTAAATTGGATCCTCTGCCACCTAGTGTTATAGCGCTGGTATGTCTTTTCTCATCACATACTCTTTGACATCGCGTGCAAAGGATGCACATTTGTGGGTCGAATTCCATAAACGGGTTTCCCCTGTCTGGAAGCGGTTGAGGTTCTTCATAAAAAGTACGGTCTTCACCAACCCAAGGTTCATACCCCGAGGAGCCTACCATTTCACAAGTAGCCTGAAGTTCACATCGGTAATTTTTTGAACAAGTTAAACATCGATGGGTCACGATATCATCGCGGAGACAAATATCTCCTGGGTGGCAATGTTCACGTCTATGACAGGTTAGACACCGTTCACTATGGTTTGAAAGAATAACACCGACAACTGATCGTCTTCCCTCAGTCACCTCTTCTGTATCTGTGCGAACAACCATTCCATCTTGTACTTGTGCC
>CAWVTC010000157.1:0-3576 GCA_963933025.1 uncultured Dehalococcoidia bacterium
ATTTATGGATTGAACTGGAAGGATGACCGCGATGCTGCTCTTGATTGGCTTTCCTCTCTAGGTGACCCCTATGTGGGGTCTGCATTTGATGAAATTGGCGATACGGCAATAGATTGGGGAGTTTATGGTGCGCCGGAAACTTTTCTGTTGGCTAGCGATGGTACAGTTCTCTATAAACATATAGCGCCGCTAACAAGAGAGATATGGACCAGTGAATTTCTACCACGAATTATTGCTGAATGTGGAACTTTGCCATGTCTAGAGCTCGACAATTGATTTCCTTTCGTGCCAGTTTTGGGTTAAGTATTTTATTGCTAACTGGCATTGTATGGGCAATTGATCCAACCCCCCCGTTTGACGATGCAAGTCTTGAAAAAAATTATCAGGAACTGATCAATGAAGTTCGTTGTTTGGTTTGTCAAAACCAGACAATTGCCGATTCAAACGCGCCCTTGGCTTCCGACCTGCGAAGAGAGATTCATCAAATGATGGGTGATGGGGCATCTCGACCCGAGGTTGTTGAGTTTCTTGTTTCCCGTTACGGTGATTTTGTTCTGTATAGGCCTCCGTTCCATTCTAAAACTTGGGTACTATGGGGTGCTCCAGTTTTTTTGCTAGCTTTTGGATTTCTGATTTTTTCCCGCATTTTGAAGGCGCGTATGAAGCAACCTTTAGGAGAATATGAAGTCTTGGATGAAATGACTCCATGATGTTTTTTTGGGTTTGTGCAACCTTCTTATCCTTATGTGCATTATCTTTTGTTCTTGTTCCTGCTTTACGAGAGAGCAAGAAAACTGGACGTTGGTCAGTATTAAATATGACGTCAGCCGCCTTACTAGTGCCTTTAAGCGTTGGAATGTATTTAGTGCTCAGCACCTGGAATGGTGATGCTAGTTCTGACGCAGCGCTTCCGCCGCTTTCTGATCTCATTATAGGCCTTGAAACCAGTCTGAATGAGAATCCAGAGGATGCTGTCGGTTGGCAGCTTCTTGGTCAAAGTTATTTGGCAGTAGGTCGTTTTCCTGAAGCGCGACAAGCACTTCGGGAAGCATGGGGGAGAACACTAGCCCCCGATAACGATTTAAAACTTGCCCTTGGCGAAGCCGAGGTCATGACGGACCGAACAGCCCTGACTGGTGAAGCAGGAAGAATTTTTGAGGAAGTTTTGGAAAACGATCCATCAAATCCTAAGGCCCTATGGTATGGAGGATTAGCAGCATTAGACATGGAACAGCCTAATGTCGCACGGGAAAGATGGGTGCGGTTACTTTCTTTAAATCCGCCGGATCAGATAGCCATAGTCCTGAGAGAACAGATTGGTTTGTTAGGTGAATTTAGCGACGATAATCCTGCCCTCGTTGAGAACACAGATTCAGAAACAGAAAATCTGGCCAGTTTCCAACTCCAGCTAAATGTTACCCTTGCAGATGGCCTATCAATAGAGAGCATGGGACCTCAAGCCGCTTTGTTTATTTTTGCGCGAGCCCCACAGGGAGGGCCGCCATTAGCGGTTATCCGGCAGGAAGCGTCTGCTGTTCCAGGTGTGTTTTCATTAAGTGATGCCAATGCAATGCTGCCTGGGCGATCATTAACTGATTTTGAATCTCTGACTATTGTTGCGCGCCTTTCATCATCAGGACAGCCTACCGCTTCATCGGGTGACTTTTACGGTGAACTTGTTTATAACACTGCGGATGGAGATGGTCAGGTCAATTTGCAGATAAATCAGATTGAAAACTAAAAAAACCTCAAGGTTCCATGCCTTATCCAACAGAGATAGGCTTGCCTGAGCGTACAGATCTGGAAATTGCTTCCATAGTTAAAATATTCCCTAATTTTTCTTCTGCGGTAAAAGGGTAGGGGATGTTATTACAGACAGCTTCCGAAAATGCTTCGAGATTTTCCCGAACCGTATCTTGATACTCAAACTCCCGTGTTTGGATTGGTTGTCCACTTTTCGAAATCGTTAGTCGTGTAATTCCTTTTTGACCGGGATGCACATCACTTCGAACCTCTACCCAACCGTTTGAACCAAACACGTGAAAACGGATAAACATTGTGGTAGCTAAGATCGTGCTTATATAGCCAGTCAACCCACTATCAAATAGAACTTGTACCGATAATGTATCTCCGGATCCCCAATTTGTATGACGTTGCGTGTGATGCGCATAGACTTCATGAATTGGGCCGAACAAATTAATATACATGTCAGTTAAATGAATTCCCATGCTGCTGAGCGCAGGAATTGGAGCTTCCATTGGCGAAGCCCTCCAGTCATCTGTATCTGTATTGGCAAGTAAGTCGTGGCTAAAATTTGATTCGACGTGCATAAGTGTGCCGAGGTCTCCATTCTTTACTAAATCTTGAATGGCTTTGAAAGCAGGCTCAAAACGTCGTTCGTGACCAACTCCTAATATTAGATTTGCTGATTCGCATACCTCTATAGCTTTTTTTGCGCCTTCCGCTGTTAATGTCAGTGGTTTTTCTACAAACACATGTTTTTTAGCGTGTGCACTGCGGATTATCTGTTCTTCATGCAACGAATGCGGAGTAGCCAGAATCACTGCCTCAATGTTTTCATCTCTGAGCGCATCTTCTAGGTTGTTTGTTATTGGGAATTTTACTGCGTTGGAAAACGGTTTAATTTCTATACTTTTTTTGTCAACGCCTCTTATTATTTGAAGCTTTTTGCTGTCAGCGATACTGTCAACAATATGACGTCCCCACCAGCCAAGTCCGATGATCGCCGTATTCAGCACAATTAATATCCTAAGAGATGTGACTAGAAATAAACTTTATGAAGTAGGATCCACACCATCTACTATCACGAGTTCGTTGTCTCCAACACCATTAAGTCGGAACAAACGTGCCTCCTGATATTCTGGCGATTGATGACAGGCTACCGCCTCTTTGAGTGTAGGAAACTCAATAATCACATGACGCTGATAATAGAGAGATCCTTCAAGATGCTGATGGTCGCCACCTCGTGCTAATACTCGACCGTTATATTTTTCAATAATTTTCGGCACTAAATCTGCATAACGTTTATATTCAATTGAGTCATAAATTTTTGAGCGTGCAAGCCAGTAAGCAGGCATAACAATATCCTTTGTGTTTTATATAAATAATCGTGACTTTAGATTATTTTGACTAGATTCAAATTATTCTTGATTTTTAATAACAACCTTAATAGCACCGTCTATTTTTTCTCTGGCGTACTTTAATCCTGTAGGTAACTCGTTTAAAGGAAATGTATGCGTATGTATTAAAGATGCATCAAATTGTTTTTGCTTCATCAAAGCAGCAGCTCGGCGAACCGCACTTTTACCCTCACCTCGTATTCCATACATATAAATATTATTAGCCACTATGTGTTTTGTATCGACTAATGCTGGCCCATGAGAGAAGGCTGCAAGGCAAACACGTCCACCACGATTAACCATTTTAATAGCATCATTTACAGCATTTGGAGCGCCAGAGCATTCAAGAACAAAATTCACCCCGCGCCCAAGATTAACTTCATGGACAGCATCAACCGGAGATTGATTGGTAACATTAATTACATGGTCCGCACCT
>CAWVTC010000158.1:0-3565 GCA_963933025.1 uncultured Dehalococcoidia bacterium
CCAAGGGTTCGTGTTCATATGCTTGTTTTTTTAGGGTTTTTTGTTACAACATTCGCGGTTCCAGCGGTGTTTGTGCTTGGATATTGGCTATTGATCCAGATATTCAGCGGTGTGGGCTCTTTGGGTGCTCAGGGGGGGGGAGTAGCATTTTGGGCACATGTGGGGGGTTTTATGGCAGGTGCTGTACTAATACTATTCTTTCGAGATAAAACGTTGCTTGCATTGCATCCATATCATGGATGGCAAAAACAACATGGCCCAACAAAAAACTGGCACCAAGTTAGGCGGCGCTAGCAAAAAATGGTTCAGAAATTAGCCGTAGACTTTTCAGCTATCTACTTCAAGGTTACTATTTGAAATAAGAGGTATTTATGGCTATTAACTACGAACAACCAGTATTTCCAGAAATGTCCACAGCACAAGCCAATGTAGAACCCTATTGGTTGCCATTTAGTAGTAATCGGCAGTTTAAGGGCAATCCTAGAGTAATAGTCTCTGCGGAGGGTTGTTATTATCTTGATGCAGATGGCAGAAAAATATTCGATGGATTATCAGGACTGTGGTGTTGTGCGTTTGGACATAATCGCCCTGAAATTGCAGAGGCTGTTAACCGTCAGCTTTTAGAGCTTGATTATTCCCCCGCATTTCAATTTGCACACCCGCTTGTGATTGAATTCGCAAACCGAATTAAAGATATAACTCCTGCAGGTCTCGATCATGTGTTCTTTACGACCTCTGGATCAGAGTCGGTAGAGACTGCTTTGAAGATGGCAAGATCCTATTGGTATCAAAAAGGAAAGCCGGAAAAGACACGACTAATCGGTAGAGTTAAGGGTTATCATGGCGCTAATTTTGGAGGTATTTCTGTTGGAAACATTGAGCCGAACCGGTTGCCCTACGGTGAACTAATATCGGCAGATCATTTGCCACATAATATATTGCCGGAGAATGCTTTTTCTCGTGGAATTCCAGAGCACGGAATTGAACTTGCTGATGTTTTGGAAGACCTGATTAGTGAGCACGGTGCTTCAAACATAGCTGCCGTAATTGTTGAGCCTTTTGCTGGTTCTGGTGGTGTTATCGTTCCACCTCAGGGGTATCTTCAACGGTTACGTGAAAGCTGTAATAAACACGATATTTTGCTTATTTTTGATGAGGTAATTAGTGGCTTTGGTCGAACAGGAGATACCTTTGGAGCGGAGTATTTTGGGGTTTTTCCAGATATTATGTGCCTAGCAAAGACTCTTACTAATGGAACTATCCCAATGGGAGCGGTCGTTGCAAGTGAGATGATTTATCAAGGTTTCATGGAGACTGATACTCCAGAGTATACGGTTGAATTTACCCATGGCTATACTTATTCTGGACATCCCGTGGCTTGTGCGGCGGGTCTTGCAGCAATGGACATCTTTGAACAGGAGAAGCTTACAGATAGAGTGCATGAGCTTGCTCCTTATTTTGAAGACTTAATCCATGGATTACGTGGTACCAAGCATGTTACCGATATTCGTAATATTGGTTTAGCTGGGGCAGTGCAGATAGAACCAGTTTTGAATGATCCAGTTCGTCGACCATTTGATATTGGTGTGGCGTGTTGGGAAAAGGGTCTTTATGTGCGTTGGGCAGGTGATACATTACAAATGGCTCCACCATATGTTTGCGAAAAGGAACAACTGGATGAGGCATTTAATATTTTAAGTGATTGTATTGGTGAGGTAGCATAATTCATGTCTTCTGTACCTAGAAAAAACACGGGCAAACAGCCTTTAATTGGTCATTTTATAAATGGGCAAAGAGTCCTTGACGCAGGGAATTCCTTGCCAGTTTATAACCCGGCTACTGGCCAGATTATTCGGCAAGTAGTGCTTGCAGAACCCAGTACTGTTCGGGATGCCATAACTGCGGCTGAAAAGGCCTTTCCTGCGTGGCGTAATACAACCCCATTAAGCCGAGCTCGTGTGATGTTTCGATTTAAGGAACTCATCGAAAAAAATGCTGAAACAATTGTATCCCTAATTACGGAAGAGCATGGGAAGGTATTGGATGATGCTCGTGGGGAACTGCAACGGGGCATAGAGAATATTGAATATGCATGTGGAGCTCCGGAGCTATTAAAGGGACAGCACAGCAGAAATGTTGGTCGAGGTATAGATAGCTGGTCGGAAAATCAGCCATTGGGTGTAGTAGTCGGTATTACCCCCTCTAACTTTCCAGCTATGGTGCCTCTATGGATGTACCCTCTAGCATTAATTTGTGGAAATACATTTATCCTTAAACCATCGGAGCGTGATCCTAGTGCAACACTTTTTATTGGTGAGTTATTGAAGGAAGCTGGTCTTCCAGATGGAGTGTTCAATCTGATCAACGGTGATAAACAAGCAGTTGATATCTTGTTGACAGATGATCGTGTTCAGGCTGTGAGTTTTGTAGGTTCCTCGGCTGTAGCAGAATCTGTTTATAGGAAAGGCACACAGAATGGTAAGCGAGTACAAGCTTTAGGAAGCGCAAAAAATCATGCAGTCGTTATGCCTGATGCGGATCTCGACAACGCTGTCAGTGCGTTGTTGGGTGCAGCGTATGGATCATGTGGCGAAAGATGTATGGCCATCTCGGTTGCTGTAACTGTTGATGATCAGACAGCAGATGCTCTTGTGAGCTCATTAGCTGAGCGCCTGGGAACACTAACTCTAGGTGATGGTAAGGATTCATCGAGTCAGATGGGTCCGCTGATAACAGGGGAACACAGAGATAGGGTAAAGAGCTATGTAGATCTGGGTGTAGAAGAAGGGGCAAAGCTGGTTGTGGATGGTCGTTCTAAACTATCTGAAGAAAAAGGTTTTTTTCTCGGTCCCTGTTTGTTTGATGACGTAACACGCAACATGCGTATATATCAGGAAGAAATTTTTGGTCCGGTACTCTGTGTAGTGCGTGCTAATAGTCTGGAAGAGGCTGTGGAGCTTATTGATGAGCATGACTATGGTAATGGTACCTGTATCTTTACCAGAGATGGAGAAGCTGCGCGTTACTTCAGTGATTATATTCAGGTTGGAATGGTAGGGATAAATGTCCCTTTACCTGTTCCGGTAGCTTACTTTAGCTTTGGTGGTTGGAAGCGATCTTTATTTGGAGATATGCATATATATGGTCCAGAGGCTGTGCGGTTCTATACACGATCAAAGGTAATTACCCAGCGGTGGCCATCAGGTGGAGTTCGGGAGAAAGTGAAGTTTTCTTTTCCGGGGAGTGATTAATTAAACAGTAGGGTTTCCCAGCACAATAAGTCATACGATCAGTTAGGTAGAATAGCCTACGAATTAACTAGCATTTGGAAAATGGTTAATTTCTTAAGTCATAGTTGTAGGTTTGATATAAATTTTTAAGGTATAAGTCTCTTGTTGAGAAAGCTATATTTAAAGGGCTTTCTCGCTCATTTCATAAACCTCAATTGCTGCTTCAAATCTATCACCGGAACTGTATTCTTCGTTTATTATTTGATTGAGCCAGTATTCACCGTAATCATTGGCTGGATCTCGGACTATTGTATGGATGTGATTGGGTCGTTGTA
>CAWVTC010000159.1:0-3549 GCA_963933025.1 uncultured Dehalococcoidia bacterium
TTGTCCATGGCATGTTAACGCTTTCTCTGATTGTGCATCTTTGTGAAAATTTTGTTCCAGCTATTGAGGGAGTACGCATGGTAATTAACTATGGTTTTGATCGTGTGCGTTTTGCCGCTCCAGTCAAATCAGATGATCGGGTTCGTGCTGTGGTAGTACTGAAAGATGCAAAGGAGCGTTCAGGGCAGATTCTAGTCAAAGCAAAAATCACCATAGAGATAGAAGGCAAGTCTAAGCCTGCACTTGTCGCAGAATGGTTAACGATGCATTTTTCTTAGTAATAAGCAGATTTAAATGTTCTTGCAATACAGTCAATTCAATAGCTTTCCCTTGAGGCGCGTTTATAGATGAGTGCATTGCTGAACTTTGGATATCTTTTGTCTTTTTTTCTGATGTTGCCTTGGTTCATCTACAGGGTTGTAGTTCGAGGAGACTGGCACAGTATCTCAAACCGTTTGGGATTTGACTTGCCACCACCTTCAGCAGGAGCTATCTGGTTGCATGGTTCTTCGGCTGGCGAGGTCTTGCTGCTTCAGTCATTGGTGAATCGTCTTGAAAGGGATTTTCCAGAAGTTCCCTTGGTTATTACGGCTTATTCTGCGACTGGTTATGTAGCGGCCAAGAAGGTTTATTCAGAGCATAGGGTTTTGTTTTTTCCGTTAGACCTTAGTTTTATAGTGCGCAGATTTCTGAGCAGATTTGATCCTCGATTAGTGATAATTGTTGAGTCAGATTTCTGGCCAAATTTTCTTATAGCTGCGAAATCTAGATGTATTCCGGTTGTCGTGCTTAATGGAAAAATATCCAAGCAATCGTATCAAGTTCATTCTATAACCCGTCTTGTTCCCATGCTGTTGCAACAGTTCTCTTTAATTGCTGTGCAAAACCAAGAGTATGCATCTCGATTTTTAAAACTTGGTGTCTCGCTCGAGCGTGTTCATGTGACGGGAAATATGAAATACGATTTGCCAGACTCGGTGAATTTTACCGAGTCCCCGATTAAGTTGCGTAATAGTCTAGGGTATTCAAAGGAGGATCGGATCATTATTGGTGGAAGCCTTCACGGTAAAGAAAACGATGTTCTGATTGAAAGCTTCCAATGCCTATCAAAAACACACAACAACATAGCACTGATTCTTGTGCCTCGTTATCCAACGGACGCAAGGCGTATCCAGAGATACCTTGAAAATAAAGAAATACCTTCAGTGCTAAAGTCTGAGGTAGATGCGACTAAGCTTAAAACTTCGGGTCAGAAAGATGTTCTTATTGTCGATACTGTTGGAGATTTGAGAGCTCTTTATACAATCGCTAACGTAGCTTTTGTGGGCGGTAGTTTATTTTTCAGGGGTAAAAGAAAAGGAGGGCATAACTTAATAGAGCCTGCAGCGCTTGGTGTTCCAGTCCTTTTTGGCCCTTATAACTTTAGTTTCAAGGATACGGCCCAGGAGTTGCTTGCGGTACAAGCTGGGATGCAGATCGCTGATGAACAGCAGTTGAGTAAGGCGTTAGATGGGTTGCTGA
Source organism: uncultured Dehalococcoidia bacterium (assembly GCA_963933025.1). GTDB lineage: Bacteria > Chloroflexota > Dehalococcoidia > Tepidiformales > Tepidiformaceae > JAKUNN01. The sequence goes on from CAWVTC010000159.1 coordinate 1,522, forward strand.
CAGATGAGCATAGAAGGCTGCGAATGGGGCAATGTGCTCGAGATGTGATCCTAAAAAATAAGGGAGTTGCTGACCTTAACTATAAACTGCTTGGTCCGCTGCTTAAGCTAATGCAGAGGCGGTCGAATGCGGTGCGATTTACGATATGGTCTGTAGTTGTGTACTTTCTTCTGCCCTATGCATTGTTTGCCCTGCTTTGGAGAGGTATGCGTTATCCGGCGTACTGGTATCGATGGCCAGAACGGTTCGGATATATATCGCCAATGCGATATGAGAAGACTATGTGGGTGCATGCTGTTTCAGTTGGTGAAGTTCGGGGCATCTCTGAGCTAGTAAAATCACTGGCAAGAAAATATCCTAGTCATAGGATATTAGTTACTACAGCAACCCCAACTGGATCTTCTCAGGTTCAAGAGCTGTTTGGGGACCAAGTGAGTCATTCGTATGTGCCTTATGACCTTCCAAGGGCAGTTCAACGTTTTATGGATAGGGTAAACCCGGATTTTGTTGTAGTTGCTGAAACGGAGTTTTGGCCAAATCTTTTTGGCGAATGTCGCCGGAGGAATATTCCACTTCTTTTGGTTAACGTTCGAGTTTCCGCGGCCTCAATTCGAGGCTACAGGAGAGTACCTAGAACTAGTCATGCAATGCTAGAAAATGCAGACGTTCTTTGTGTGCAAACGAAGAATGATGCCCGAGAATTGGAGGATCTTGGGGTTTCTAAGAGGTTAATCCATGTAACAGGAAACCTTAAGTTTGATATGCCGGTGACGGAACGTTTAGTTCAAGAGGGTCTTTGTATTCGAAAAAGCTGGGGACAGGAACGCTTCGTCCTGATTGCAGCAAGCACACACCGTGGGGAAGAGAGCCGTGTGTTGGATGCATTTAATAGACTGCGAAAAGAACATCCAGAGATTCTGTTGATTCTTGTCCCAAGGCATCCGGAGAGATTTTCTGCAGTTGCTAGACTTTGCAAGAAAGCTGGATACAACGTGGTCTGTCGTAGCACTCATAAAGGTAATCTGACATCTGATGTTGATGTGTTGGTAGGAGATACTATGGGAGAGTTGCAAAAACTTTACATAGCTTCAGACGTAGCCATTATTGGGGGTAGTTTGGTGCCTATTGGTGGTCATAATTTACTGGAGGCCTGTGCGGTGGGTGTGCCAGTAATTTTTGGACCACATATGTTTCATTTGAATGAGTTAAGTGCCATGGTTATAGAGAGAAACGCAGGTTGCCAGATAGATGGCACAAGAGCCCTTGTCGACGCAGTGGCAACTTATCTTAAAAATCCATTATGTCGTAAAGAGGCAGGTGAGGCAGCACGCAGGCTTGTTACTGAAAATAGTGGTTCACTTAGACGGACTCTGGAGTTGATAGATAGTACGTTGAAGCTGAAGTTGGGGGATGTTTCAAGCAATAGGGTCATTTAAAAAATAACTTAGCTGTCGGCTAAGAATTTTTCTACATCTAGTGCGGCCATGCAGCCGGATCCGGCAGAAGTTATTGCTTGCCGGTAGGTGGAGTCGGCAACGTCTCCTGCTGCAAACACCCCTGTAACGCTTGTGGCTGTTGCCATGCCAGTTTTTTTAGGCTTGAGTAGAATGTATCCGCCATCCATCTCCAACTGCCCCTTAAAGATGTCTGTGTTGGGCTTATGACCAATTGCTATAAATACGCCCTGAACAGCCACTTCCTTTATTTGGACAGATTCAGCGTGTTTTAAGCGCATCCCGGTGACGCCGTTTTCGTCACCAAGAACTTCTTCCAGTACATGGTTCCAGTGGATGCTTACATTGGCGTTTTTTGCTTTATCAATAAGACGGTTGCTAAGTATTTTCTCTGCTCGGAACGCATCCCTACGATGAACTACGTTAACTTGGGAGGCGATATTTGAAAGGTAGAGCGCTTCTTCAACTGCTGTGTTCCCACCTCCGATGACAGCAACAGCTTGGTCTTTAAAGAAAAATCCGTCACAAGTGGCGCAAGCGGAAACGCCTTTGCCTTTGTATAATTCTTCTGAAG
>CAWVTC010000160.1:0-3518 GCA_963933025.1 uncultured Dehalococcoidia bacterium
GTTAATGATTTGAATTTGTAAAAACAATATCATCTTGCCCATGCTGTCCTTGTGTGAAAATAGCAGCACCTTCCCATTTTTCACCAACATCATCAAACCTAGTGTAGTCATGAACACAGATACGATGAGTAATAGCCCACTCTCCATTACGTTTTTCGAATTGATCAACATAACGGCCACCCCAAAGAAAATCACTTTCTGGTTTTTCTCCCTGTGCTGGATTACGGTGTCGCGCAAGGCAATAAGCTTCGCTTCGTGCCTTGTCACCTGAAACATCAATGATTACATTGCCGATGAAGTGTTGGGTAAAACTATATGTTGATAAACCACCCTGGGCCATATTATCTACGAATGAATCGACAGAACCTTCCTGGCCATATACAAGTACTGCGTCAGGATGGAAGGCCGACCGGACTAGCTCAGGATCTAATCTGTCGATTCCACGGGCATAAATCATAAGCTTGCGTCGAATTGCAAGCTCTGCAATTGCATTTTCAAAGTCTTCTGATGTTGTAGTGTTCATAAGTTCTCCTAAATTCTGGATAAATAGATTCTAAATCTCTTAAGTGTGTTTAGGGAGAGTTTATTTGTGCTAGGGTTTATTGGGGTGTTTCATGTCAAGTAGTTCTACGATTCCAAAAAGGGTTTTTAAATGGGCAACCGAAACTCCAGATTCACCAGCACACTATACTTTAAGAGATGGAGAGTGGAGGGCACTTAGCTGGGCAGAGTATGCCGGAAATGTTTCACTTGCTGGGCGAGCCTTACTCTCATTAGGTATTGGCGTTGGCGAAACTATAGCGATTTTGGGCTTTAATTGTACTGAATGGGTAACCTTACATGTTGGCGCGATGGCGATTGGTGCTACTCCAACAGGGCTTTACTTAACTTCTTCACCAGACGAAATAGTTTATATAGTAAACCATTCTAAAGCATCTCTAATAATGGTTGAGAATCAAGAATGTTTGGAAAAAGTCCAAAGAGTTCGTGAACAGATGCCCAGCTTAAAACACATTGTTTTAATAAAAGGGACTCCCCCTGATGGTGTATTAGACTGGGATGCTTTTCTTGCAAAGGGGGTAGATGAAGAAGCAGGAAATTCAGATTTCAAGGATTCTTTAAATAGTTTGGATCCTGATTCTGCTGCTGAACGTATATATACGTCGGGTACAACTGGCCCTCCAAAAGCAGTTGTTTTAACGCATGCGAACATTGAGTGGAGTGCAAGGGCAGCTGTTGGCTTTGTTGGTATTACCAAGGAGGATTGCTCAATTTCTTATTTACCGCTTTCACATGTTGCGGAGCAAGTATTTACAATTACGGGACCTGCGGTCTCAGGTAATGCAGTTTATTTTGCAGAATCCTTTGATAATTTAGTACCAAATTTACTAACCTCACGCCCAACAATTTTTTTTGGAGTTCCTCGTGTCTGGGAAAAAGTGCATGAAGGGCTTTCTCTAAGGTTGTCTCAAGCTACGGGTATTCGACTAAAACTCATGCAGTGGGCTATGTCTGTATCTCGCAAAGCTAATAGATATCAAGATAGGGGAATAATCTGGGATCCTCTTCTGGGAATGCAGTATTTTATTGCAAAAACATTGTTAAAAAAGCGCGTAAAAGTACCGTTAGGTTTTGATCGATTACGTTTAGCATTTACCGGTGCTGCACCAATTGCGAGTGATGTCGCAGATTTCTTTGCGGGTCTGGATATGCCTTTACATGATGCATATGGACAAACAGAATCGAGCGGGATTCTAACTATTAGTCTTCCACGTGCTAGGAAACCCGGTTCGGTGGGAAGGGCGATTCCAGGAGTTGAATTACGTATTGCTGATGATGGTGAAATATTGGCTAAGGGTTCAAATGTTTTTGTTGGTTATGCAGAGAATGAAGAAGCAACGAAGGAAGCTCTTAAGAATGAGTGGTTGGCCACAGGAGATCTTGGTGATTTAGACGACAATGGTTTTTTAAAGATAACTGGACGTAAGAAAGAAATTATTATTACTGCAGGTGGGGAAAATATCACACCTAGTTTGATTGAAGATGCTGTTAAATCAAGTGAACTGGTTTCTGAAGTTTGTCTAGTAGGTGATCGAAAACCCTATTTAGTTGCTTTGATTACTACAAATGTAGATGCTACAACAGGGCTTTCAAATGATGCTGTTCATGACGCTCTTACAAAAGAAATTGATGAAGTAAATCTTAATTTCTCGAGGGCACATCAGATTAAAAAGTTTGCAATTCTTCCGAGGCAATTTACTGTTGAAGATGGTGAATTAACGCCTACGATGAAAATGAAGCGTAGTGTAATTCATGAACAGTTTTCTGAAGAGATTGCTACTTTATATGCTTCAGATGAGAAGCGCTAAAGTCATGCATTAGCTTTTTGTGAGATACCTGGTTTTGTTGGTGGTTTTGCAAGCCAAAAGAAGACACTTCCTAGGAGTGCTATGGCAGCGATGATAGAAAATGCTAACCTATAATCGCCTTGCCAATCAGAGACTAGGCCGGCAATTAGTGGTCCCAGTGTCATTCCTATCATGATAATCATAGATGAAAAGCCCATAATTTTACCGAAGTGTGTTCTTCCAAAATAATCAGCACGCATTGCTTGTGTTACAGCGGGTCGTACTCCCCACGCGAGTCCATGAATGATGGCAAAGGCAAGTAAAATCATAAACGATATTAGTGATCGCTCTCCCGCAAAAGCCAGTAAAACAAGTCCTAAAACATGTGCGAGCATACAAACGACAAGTAAGCCACGCTTGTTGACTTTGTCCCCAACATACCCACCCCCTATTAGCCCGAATACCTGGGAAACAGAAATTATAAATGATATAACTCCTACTTCCCAAAAGGAGTAGCCCAAGTCATCTCTGGCATGAAGATATAAATTTGCGATCACTGTGCCAACAATTAATACACTTGCCGCATGACCTAGCGAAAGAAACCAAAAACTAGGTGTGCGTAAGGCTTCACGTGTTGTGAAATCACCTGAATCATCGATGCTACTGGTAAATGTTTTATTGTTGGTATCTGTTCCTTGAATATGCCGCGTTGGCTCTCCGTCAACTGTATCCCCACGATCTTCTGGACGGTGGTATATAAAACCTGCAACAAGCTGCCCAATAATAATTACAGCTATACCAGCAATTAAAACGGTGATACGCCACCCGATATTGTCAATTGCTAGAACAACAAGGAACGAAAAAATACCCCCCACTGCAAATCCTGTTTGCATAAAACCAATTGCTCGTGCTCGTTTTCTTTGAAACCAATTAACGACAGCAACTGTTAGCGTCATAAAACCCGCTAATCCAGCTCCAACTGCAAGTAAGCTATATGTCAGATAAAATTGCCATAACGTATCGATTTGTGAGAAAAGTATAAATCCACCACCTAAGAGAATTGCCCCAATACGGATCATGATGGCTGGACCAAATTTATCGATTGCCCACCCTTGCAGAGGACCTAATATCCCACTCTCAACACGGTTTAGAGAAAAGCCCAAGTTTAAA
>CAWVTC010000161.1:0-3505 GCA_963933025.1 uncultured Dehalococcoidia bacterium
GTTATTCTAGCTATTGGCCAAAACAACGAGGCGCTAAGTCAAAAATATCCTCCTGGCAGCTATGGCAATCTAGAAATCAATCATGTAGTCGAGCGAGAACGATTAGAATCGGGCGGTGCAATTAAAAATGCAGTCCAACAAGCCTCACTAAAAAATCGTTTTTTGGTACTTAATGGAGATATTTTTGTCGACTTTGATTTAAGTAAAGCAATCGATGAACATCATAAACGGAAAGCCAGTCTTACTTTAGCATTATGTAAAGTTGAAAATCCTTCAGCATACGGTGTTGCAGTTACAGATTCCACATCCCAAATAATTGGATTTGTCGAAAAACCACCTCCGGGAACTGCACAAAGTAACTTGGTGAATGCAGGAGTTTGGATTTTTGAAGAAAAGCTCGTTGAAGAAATACCCGATGGAAAGGTACGTGTTGAAGAAACTTTGTTTCCTTCCCTCGTGGCTCGGAATCAACCCATTCTGGGTTATCAATTCGATGGATTATGGGCAGATATTGGAACACCTAATCATTATTTAGAAATAAATCAGAAAATTGCAAAACGGGAAGGTGGCAATATTATTGCAGACAATGTTCAATTCAAAGATGTCTTTATACAAGGCACTTGTATTGGAAAGAATTCTCTAATTAAGCCAAACGTAGAAATTTTAGACTCGGTACTTTGGGAAGATGTACATATTCAAAAAGATACGAAAATTAGGGATTCCATCATTGCAAACGGAGTGATGATAGGCGAAGGAGCCCTAATAGAGGGTTCCGTACTAGCCAGTGGATCAATAGTACCACCAAAAAAACATCTAAAGCCCGGGACGCATTTATCGCCTGGAGAACGCTATGATGATGTAGATGGCTAAAAAAATAAAATTTGGCACTGATGGATGGAGAGCCATTATCGGTGAGGACTTCACCTTTGAAAATGTTCGAGCTTGTGCTCAAGCAATCGCCGAATACTTTTTATCGTCGCATGGTACCGCAGCACACATAGTAATCGGACATGATACAAGATTTGAATCCGATGAATTTGCAACAACCGTCTCCCGCATATTGGCTGGAAATGGACTAACTGTAGAAATTACAAATCGCCCAGCACCTACCCCTGCATTTAGCTTCAGAGTAGTTGAACAAAAAGCAGCTGGCGCGGTAATCATAACAAGCAGTCATAACCCTTATCAATGGAATGGAATCAAAATAAAATCACATTTTGGAGGTAGTGCAAGTCCTGAAGTCGTCGAAAACATAGAAGCTCGTGCAAATGCCATCCTGCAAAACCCAACAAGTATAAAAATAGCGCCAGCACAGTCTGACTTAATCAAAAAGTTCGATCCGATCAGAGGATATTTAGAAGCACTTAAACAGCAAGTAGACATCCCCAAAATACAGTCCTCAGGTCTTCGAATAGCCGTTGATTCTATGTATGGAACCGGAAGTGGTTTGTTAAAAGAAATTCTGGATGGCAAATCACTAGTAATCGATGAAATTCATACGGAAGCTAATCCACGATTCCCCGGAATACATGCACCTGAACCGATAGCAGGAAACCTGCAAGAATTAATCACACTTACCCAAGCAAAACAGTACTCTTTAGGAGTGGCAAATGATGGTGATGCTGATAGATTAGGAATCACCGACCCTAAAAACGGATTTATTGACTCATTAGGAACGTTTGCAATACTCGTAAATTATTTGTTAGCAGAAAAGAAATTAAGCGGTGCCATTGTAAAATCAATCACTACCACCGCAATGGTAAAACTTCTGGCTGAGCAATATGGCTCACCATGTTATGAAACTCCTGTCGGATTTAAGTACATCGGACCAATAATGATGCAGCATAATGCTTTAATCGGAGGAGAAGAAAGTGGCGGATATGGATTCCGAGGGCATATACCAGAACGTGATGGAATTCTTTCGGCGCTCTATCTTATTGAAGCAATCGCCACAACGGGTAAAGGGCCACATGAATTATTGACAGATATTCATTCCGCTGTGGGGCCACATTTTTATGAACGCATAGACATTGAAATTACAGAGGAATTACGGCCACAGATCCACAAAAACCTCGAGACAATGCGACAAAAGGAAATAGCGGGCGAACCAATCTTGGGAGTAGATACTACAGATGGTTGGAGATTTTTACTCAACGATGGCTGGTTATTATTTCGTATTTCTGGTACAGAGCCGTTACTTAGGATTTATACCGAACTCAGAGATAAGGAAAAAATCACCAAAATTTTGAATGGTGCGAGAGAACTCGTTGGATTATAAAAACAAATTTTTTGTTGCGCACTAACATATAAGCCCTGATAGTAATTAAAGGCTCGTAAGGATTGTGGTTTATCGGCCACTCCTTTTTTGCGCAAGTTCAAGTTAGGGAAACCCCCTATTTGAACCGGCATAACTGAAAAGTATGCCAGGCACTAAACCATCCTAACCAGGATAGGGATAGAAAAAATCAAGAGCTTGGTAGGTCTCCTATGGTTCAGATGAACGGATCCCAAATCTTGCTTGAATGTCTCAAGCGGGAGGGTACAACTACACTCTTCGGGTATCCAGGAGGAGCAGTTCTTCCATTGTACGACGTGATACCAGAATTTCCCGAAATCCACCATGTGCTAGTACGGCATGAACAATCTGCTGCACATATGGCCGATGGATATGCACGAGCAACGGGTCGAGTAGGAGTTTGTTTAGCTACAAGTGGCCCCGGGGCAACAAATCTTGTAACTGGCATAGCAACTTCTTTTCTCGATTCAACACCTATTGTTGCAATTACAGGAAATGTTGCCCGTACATTGTTGGGCAAAGATGGTTTCCAAGAGGCAGATTCCACAGGAATAACTCAACCTATTACCAAGCATAACTATCTAGTTATGCAAGCTGAAGATATTGCCATGACGGTAAGAGAAGCATTTCATATCGCAAGTACTGGTCGTCCCGGACCAGTACACATTGATATTCCTAAAGATGTTTTGCAAGAGGAAACCGACTTTATTTGGCCGGAAGAAATAAATCTGCGCGGCTATAAACCAAATACAAAGGGACATAGTGGAATGATTCGACGTGCAGCTGAAGCAATTAGTGAATCAAAAAAACCTTTGATTATTTCCGGGCATGGAATCAAATGGGGAAATTCCCAGACAGAACTTGTAGAGCTAGCTGAAAAAGCTAACATCCCTGTTATCACAACATTTCTTGGGATTGGTGGGTTCCCAGAAACTCATCAACTTAGTTATGGATGGCTAGGTATGCATGGCATGTATCATGCCAATATGGCTGCAGACGAAGCAGATGTCGTCATCGGAATTGGAATGCGTTTTGACGATCGAGCGATGGGAAGATTTTCAGATTTTAACCCAGATGCGACGATTATACATATCGACATCGACCCTGCAGAAATAGGAAAAAATCTACCTACAGCTATCCCTGTAGTTGGTGATGTCAAATATGTACTCCCAGAAATCACAAACCAAATTCCAACAGGTGATAATAAAA
>CAWVTC010000162.1:0-3481 GCA_963933025.1 uncultured Dehalococcoidia bacterium
CTTGAAGATATGGGAGCAAGTAAAGGGTGGCGTGTAGGTCTTGGCCTTGCTGCTGGGCTAGCAGGTGGTATGGGTGGAGCAATGGGTTCACGTCGAGCGTTGCAAAGCCTTGGCAAAATTGATGCTACAGAAGTGGCTGAAGTGCGCGCATTATTACAAGCAGCTAAAGGTGCTACTCCAATGGAGCGTCAGGGTATTTATCGCAGAACAGAAAAAGATTTAAAGGATCGTGGAATTAACATCACTGGAAAGCCAGAGGAATTAGTCGATCCTGAGATTGGTTTTTGGCAATATCACACTGTAGAACCAAGAGGTTCACGTGAATCAACCGACCTGTTCCCGAATGGTCTTGACTATACTAAACGCAATTCGGAGTTAAATATAAAGCAGGCGGCTGAAAAAGAGCAATTTGATGTAGATGCTAGATACAAAGTTATCCGCCAAAATGAACTTGCTCAAAATACTAATTCAAAAAATTGGGATGAATTAAGTAGTAGTGAACAAAAGAAATTACGCGAATTGGCAGCCCAAAGAGAGTTTATAGGAAGTCGTTCACCCAATGGTACCGTTGGCGAAAAGACAGCAGCATTTAATGAATGGAGAAAATTACCACCGTGGCGAAGGGAAGGGGCAGTTCGGGCATTTGATTGGAATAAAGCTGATGCAAATGTATTCCCTAATACTGATTTAGCTGCAAGAGATTTGGCTATTCGTCGAGGCGGAAAAGACGCTACGGATGTGTTATTAAATAGAATTGAAACAGATATTCATAATGAGCGTGTGCAATGGACTCGCCGTGGAGCTAATGACTCTTGGGTAAGTCGTATGAAGGACCCTATTAGAAGAAAGCTGCAAGAAAGCCGCATACTTAACATGTCAGATGTCGGCAAGCAAATCCATATTGGATACGACGCAGCGCAAAGCTTTGCAGATAATACACGTAGCCTTATGAGAGAAGTGTTGAACCGTCGGGCAGATACAAATGGGTTAAGTGAATTGACAGATATAAATACTGGTGCAATAAAGGGCAGCGTATGGACTAAAACTGTTGATGGTAAACAAGTATTTGATGTTGAACGAAATATTCAGGACCCTAATGTGTCACTTACCCGTGAAATGTGGGACCAAATTGAAGAAATGCAAACTGAACAAATTGTTAAAATAAACTCCGAGCAAGCTAATGGAGTTGCAGTAGAAAAGCTTACAGGTGATGACATCCTAGATGTAGAAGATTTAGGAGAAGTTGTAGAAAATTTAGGAAACGGCAAAAGAGTAGAAGGCGTAATGCTAAGTGACTTTATAGAAAATGCGTACACTCCAAATTCTACTAACTTTAGCAAGACAGGTGCTGACCGCGAAATCTATGTTCACCGCGAAATAGCAAATCCGAATACTAGAGCAAGAGCGGGGATGGCAGGGTCTGGAATGCTTTTGCCTTCTGGTCAACAAAATGCACAACGGACGCGGAAGTCTAATGGCAAAATAATGACATTGAAGCAACATATAGATCAAGAGCAACTAAAGACAGGAACAGATCGAGAGCCACGCTCAGCCTCAGAAATATATAACTTAGACCTAGTAGACACTTCAATAAATAGAATTAAAATGGCTGACGATGCTATTAATAGGCGTTGGGTTGAACGGCAGCTTGAAAAGTATGGCGAAAATCCAGAACTAATTATGGCTAATGAGAACCCAGGATTAGTTAAACAGCTTTCAATGCAACGAAGTAAGGTAGGAAATATTCTTGCACGAACACGTGCTAATAAAGTAATTAGTAGTTTGTATGGAAAAGAAGCCAAAAAACACAATGAACGAGTGCTCGAAAAACTTAAAGAAGATATGGCTAGAGTGCGTGCAAAGCTTAACGATCCAAAGACCGCTTTGTCTTATCCAGGTGCTCGTAGGCAAACAGCAGCAGATTTAAAAGAAGAATTTATACAATTACGTAAAAGTTACTCCTTATTAAATGCTGAGATAAGTGGGGCAAACTGGGAAAATATAATTAAGACAATCGAAAGTCTTGGAGTTAAGCGGCATATTTTACAAATAGATCGCTTAGATATGAGAAGAAATGCGACTCAGTTAGCAAATTTGCAAAAGCGACAAAATATACTTATTGCACAACTTGATAAAGCAGCAAATGATCCTGAATTATTCCGTCCTGAATTATTTACTCAAGGACCAGATGGTAGAACAGTACGACCTTCTCCAAGTGCAAGAAACAGGAAATCATCTAGTTATCAAAATAAACTCGACAAACTTGAAATGAAAATTGAAGAAGCTGACAGGATTATGATTGAGCTATCACAAGAGTCGGAAAAAGTTCTTGCCACAATGGACTGGATTCAGTCGGACATTGGGGTTGATGAGTTACAACTAAGAGCATTTAGAGATGGCTTACTGGTTTTACGCGGTAGCGAACAAGAAAACGCAGGTACTCTATGGGCAAATATACGGAAAGGTCTTGACGAAAATTCAAGCAGATCATATTTAGAGTCTGCTGAACGGTCTCTTAAAGTCGGCCAAAAGTATCAAGATACATTAGAAGCCCGTGTAATTAAAGCAGATAAGCAGTTAAAAGGAGCACAAGAGCAAATTGAAGCGGCACGTGCATCCTATGACAACACTAAGTTAAGGTATGACAACGCTCTTAGCCGTGCCGTTAACGGTGCTGAATTAGAAAATGGTGTAATGCCTGGCACTGCTCGTAGGCAAATATCAGGAGCGAGAGGCAATCAATACTTTAATGAAGATTTGGCTACTCAAATTGAACGAGACTTTGGTGACAACAACTGGTTAGGCCGTGTTGGTGGTGGGTTATCAGGTATGAATGCAGTATCTCGTTCATTATTAGCGACGATGGACTTTAGTAACGCTGGTATTCAGGGGCTATTAGCACTTGCTACACATCCACTTGCTGCATCACGTGCTATGTGGATAGCGACAAAGGGAACAATTGGCAACCCAGCCGAATGGGATAATTTTGTTTTAAATAACTACAAAAGAACAATGGATGTTAAGGGAAAATCAGTACCCATTGGAATTGATGAGTTTGTACGTTTAAATGGTAAATGGATGAATGCTGACGCAACAGGAGAAATGTTGCTTCATCAGCCTAAGATACTTAAGGCTCTTGATAAAACCAACATAAAAATAGGAAGTCGTGAGTTTGGTCTAGGTAAAGCAGCAGATATAAGTAATATGCACTTTTCTAGGCAAGGTAATATATTTCGTTACATGATGTTTGTTGAAGGAATGAAGAATCAATCGCTTGTTGGGAAGGGTGGATTTTCTAGAGGGAAATGGTTATCAGATCCTACTGTTCAATTAGCTGGTGGTAGGCGTAGTGACTTGTCAGAAAAAGATCGCAGAGACTTAGTAGAGACAATTAACAATATGACAGGGTGGACAAATAATAACCCATCAAGTATTGAAAAAGGATTGTTATTTGCGCCGCGCTTCTTTCGATCTCAATTAG
>CAWVTC010000163.1:0-3478 GCA_963933025.1 uncultured Dehalococcoidia bacterium
GCAGTTCAAAAATAAAGCTGAACCGTGCTACTGCAATTTCATACCATGTTTTGCAATTAAACTCTTCAAGAACTCCATTGAATAAATTGGAAGTTCGTCAGGCGATTTCTTGCGCAATTGATAGGCAGGAAGTTTTAGATACAGCTTCTCTGGGAGAAGGTCAAGTTACAGGTCCTTTGACAATTCCCGCTTATCAACTACCTCCCGGAGAGTATTTCTGTTATAAAAAAGACGTTGAATTTTCAAAAAAATTGTTAAAGAATGCCGGCTTGAGTAGTGGTGTCAAATTAAAGGCGATAGTGGCCAATGCTGAACCACCTACAGCACTTTCAGAGGCACAGAACATTCAGGCCCAATTAGCAAAAGTTGGGATCGAGATGGAGATAGAATCACTTGAATTGAATGTTTATATTCAGCGCTGGCTGAAGGCTGATTTCGATATGGCTGTCGCTCATAATGGTGGAAGAGCAGATCCATATACGATGTATAATCGCTATTGGACCAAAAAAGGGAATCTCCAGAAGGTGTCAAAATATATTGATGATAAACTGGATCGTTTAATGGCTGAAGGCCGTGTGGAAACAGATCCAAAACGCCGAAAACTAATTTTTGCCGATTTTCAAAAGCACTTAGTTAAGCAGGCACCTTGGATATGGCTATACATTGGTTTCGAGTACACAGCTCAACAATCTTATGTTACTGATTTTGTCCCAATGCCAAACGATTCCTTATATTTTTTACATCAAGTACGTCTTTCTAAATGACGTGCGACCGGAGACGGGATGCCGTCTCCGGATCTCCTTCCTAATTAATCAAATTTTTGAGAGCAGTACTGTTTAAAATTATTGTTCCCTCCGTAAAAGAAAAATCTCTAAATTTCTCCTAACGATCCAATGCTAAGATATATTTTGTATCGTTTGTTAGTTTTTCTGCCGACATTGCTTGGAGTCTCAGTGATAGTTTTTTTAGCTATTCGAATGGTACCTGGCGATACTATTATTGCAATGCTTGGGACAGATGCTGGGTTGCTAACTGATACTCAGCGTGATGCATTACGTGCATATTTTGGCCTGGACAGACCCTTGTTAGATCAATATTTTTTCTGGATTGGAGAAGTTTTAAATGGAAATTTTGGAATTTCTGTACGACATGGACGTCCTGTAATTGAGATAATACTTGAACGGTTCCCTCTAACTTTAGAATTAGCAATATTGTCTCTTATTATTGCATTATCCTTTGGTATACCTGTGGGGATAATGAGTGCTGTCTGGAGAGAAAAGAAAATAGACATAATTGGACGTTTGCTTGCCCTTTTTGGACAGGCAGTACCAAATTTTTTACTGGGATTATTAATCCTTTATTGCTTGTCAGTATATTTTGAGATAATGCCAAACTCAGGAAACTATTCGGATCTCTGGATAAATCCATTGGAAAATTTAAGTCAAATGTTTTTACCAGCAATCACATTAGGATTTTCTTTTGCTGCTTCTGTAATGCGTACAACTCGATCTTCTATGCTTGAAGTTTTTGGAGAGGATTATATCCGAACTGCAAGAAGCAAAGGAGTATCTGAATTTAATATTATTTTTCGGCATGCACTTCGTAATGCACTGATACCTGTTGTTACACTTTCTGGGGTCGAATTGGGATACCTTCTCGGGGGGACGCTTATTGTTGAAGAAGTCTACGCTTTACCCGGTTTAGGGCGCTTAATTTTAAACGCTATCACACAAAGGGATTATGCACTTGTGCAAGGAGTCACACTATTTATTGCCTTTAATTTTTTAATACTTGGACTATTAGCAGATTTTATTTACACCGTTTTAAATCGACGCATCAACTTCAATAAAGTCTAAAAATGAAAGAATTTTTTAAATGGATAAACGTTTTAGTCAGGAATCCCAGTGGTTTTGTAGGAGTGACAATATTAATAATATATTTGTCTATATCTTGTCTTGCCTCCCTTGATTTTACTCCATATTCTCAACTTGCACAGAATCCAGGACAGAGATTACAGGGGCCTAGTTTAGAACACATAATGGGGACAGACCTTTTTGGACGAGACGTTGCTAGTCGCCTAATGGTGGGAATAAAAAATTCTATATTAATCGCAGGAATGTCAGTTTTACTTTCCGGATTCATTGGTACATTCCTTGGGATTATATCTGCATATATAGGTGGATTGTGGGATATGCTGATCATGCGTATAATGGACGTTTTCTTTGCTTTCCCTGCCATTTTGCTTGCTTTGTTAGTAGTGGCAGTGCTTGGATCCAGCTTAACAAATACTGTGTTAGCAATCACTGTGGTCTATACACCAATCTTTGCAAGAGTTGCCCGTGGTCCAGCATTGTCAGTAAAAAACCTTGAATTTGTGCAATCAGCGCTTTCCATAGGAACAGATCGTTGGAGAATTATAGTTTTACACATTTTACCAAATATAATGGCTCCAATCATCACTCAGTGCAGTCTTGCTTTATCTTGGGCGCTTCTAACTGAAGCAGGACTAAGTTTTCTTGGTTTGGGAACTCAACCTCCAAATTCTTCAATAGGAGTAATGCTTAATGAGAGTCGAAAATTAATGGAAATTGCTCCTTGGTTACTTCTATATCCGGGCATTGCTATCACACTAGGAGTATTGGGTTTTAATTTGTTGGGTGATGCCCTACGTGATACTCTTGATCCAAGACTGGTCGAGATATGAATCCTATTTTAAAAAATGATGGTAAGGGAACTAAGTTTGAAAATTCTCTGCTGAATGTAGAAGACCTAACAGTTGAATTTTCAACTAGTATTGGGCATTCCACTGCTGTAAAAGAATTATCGTTCCACATTAATAAAGGCGAGACATTAGGAGTTGTTGGAGAATCTGGATCCGGAAAATCAGTAACAGCACTTTCACTCATTCGATTAGTAGAGTTTGGGGGAGGCAGAATTACTTCTGGGAGTATTGAATTTTTACAAAAAAATGGTTCCAAAATAAATCTACATAATCAAAGTAATTTGCAAATGAGAAAGATTCGTGGAAATGAAATCGCCATGATTTTTCAAGAACCGATGACTTCTTTGAATCCAACACTTTCAGTCGGAGATCAAATAACAGAGGCTATACAGTTGCATCAAGGACTTAAACGTAAAGAATCTTGGAGAATGGCTCAAGATGTATTGGAACAAGTTAGAATTCCTGAAGCAAGACGCCGCTTAGGGCAATACCCTTACGAGCTTTCAGGTGGAATGCGCCAACGTGTTATGATTGCTATGGCTCTAGCATGTCGCCCCCTATTGCTCATTGCTGATGAACCGAGCACCGCACTTGATGTCACGATTCAGGCTCAGATTCTATCGCTAATAAAGGAACTTCAGGAAGAACTCTGCATGGCTGTTTTGTTTATTACCCACGACATGGGAGTCGTTTCGGAAATAGCAGACCGTGTGCTGATCATGAATGGAGGCAAGAAAGTTGAGGAGGGAAACATTT
>CAWVTC010000164.1:0-3478 GCA_963933025.1 uncultured Dehalococcoidia bacterium
GCTTTTGCCCGAATCCAGTGCTAGCAAAGCGCACTGAATCCGTGCCTAGAATAGGTGGTTATGGTGGGCGATGAGGGACTCGAAGCTCCGATTTCCTCGGGACTTTAGCACCTGACAGAGGTGTCTAACTATAAACCTTTAGGAGTAAGGTAACGTGTAACTGTAAACATATAGGGGGTTATTTATATGGCTGAAAGCAGATTTTTATTTTTTTTAAGATACGTAGTTATCTCGATATTTACGTTAGGCATATATCACGCGTATTTCACTGTTACGCGTTTGGAAGAACAAACTAATTTATTAAGAGAAATTCGTGACGAATTAAGAAAGCCTAATGAAAACCCCTTAATTTCATAAGCAGGTTATTAGTGTTGTACAACCTCTCTAGCGATGAAATAGGGGGATCCCCTGGATACCTGTTTTATGCGTGAATTCTTCTATTAGCGGGAATACGTATGAATAGCAATGAATACATTTAACCTAATGGTTTAAGAATTAAAGTTATTCCAATTTCGCCGCAATCATCAATCTCTCCTGTTTCTACAAAACCTAGCTTCTTGTAGAAATCGCCAGCATTTGCTCCTTCTTTTGGAACGAAGGAAGAATTTATTTTTTCAAATGTGTTGAGAGACTGAACATATTCAATAGCAGTTTTTAATGCGGTTTTACCATGCCCCAAACCTTGATAGCGCCTATCAATCATGAGCCTCCATAAGTCACATTGATTTGTTTCCGTATTCAAATCAAGCATGATAAAGCCCACGGGTTTTCCGTCATGGAAAATTCCTTTAAACCAAGCTGATTTCCTATAATTTCCTTGAGCAATAGAAGTGGAGTTTGAAGCCACTTGATCCATTTGATCTTCACTTACTTTCAAACCTATGATTGCCAGTAAGTTCTCTTCATTAATGTCTCTTAATTCCATTTTAGAATTCATTAGTTTTCACTCTTTATCTTGCATGACTCTGTACAACTACCTCCAAATTACCTCCAAAATAAAAAAGGGGTTTGCTGGGGAATGTAACTCTCTACCTATAGCCCTCTGATTTTTGCACTTTTGTTGGAGTAGGTTGACCATCTTTTGTTGCACGAATATGTGCCAAATATAGCTATCTTCATAGGTAACCTGACTAAATCCGAGTTTCTTCAAATCTGATATGAATTGTTCACGATCTGCAAATCGTGAACAATTCATAATCCATGCGAGGCAAGTTGTTCTGCAATCTGTCAAGAGCTGTATGTCAATGCTTTAAGGTGAAAGGAAACCAGCCATAGCAGTTACAACAGCATCAAGCTGTTCTATTTGCGGAAGATGCCCTGCCTTAGGAATTATTTGAACTTCAGTATCCTTTATAGCAGCAGCAAATACATTCGCATAGATAGGGGGAACAATACCATCATCTTCTCCCCAGAGTAGTAGGGTTGGTGAATTGATGCGATGCAATCTTTTCTTGAGTCCTTTATCAGGGATAGGCCAAACGAATTTCCCAGTACACGCTAATGACCACGTAGTTCGTAAAGCTATCTGAATACCTTCTTCAGGGTTACTTGGTGGTGTTGCCATCATTTGTGCCGCTGGTCCGGTGGGGTCTGAAAAGATTAATGGACCTAATTCTGCCTGTGATGTTGTCATCCAATTTTTAACAGGATTCTCATCAAGCCACAGGCCTATAGGATCGATCAGTACTAAAGGACCTGTTCTTGTAGGGTTTGTAGCTGCTAGCTCAGCGGCCATCATTCCTCCAAAAGAGGTACCTACTAAAATAGGCTGGTTTAGGTTTAGTTGATCAAGGATTTCGTAGTATACAAGTACAAGATCCCAGAGGTTATCAATTGGTTTTATTTCGTCAGGTAGTCCCGGAGCTGTTCCGGGGTGATAAGGTGCATACACGGTATATGAGTCTGCAAGTTTATCGAGGAAAGGATCCCACGTAAGCCCCATGGCTCCGTGAAGGAAGACAAGTGGTGGACCGCTGCCACCAACTAATGCTTTTGTTTTAACTGTATCGTTCCAAACATGAAGTGTTTGTTCTGTAGGTTGTACCATTCCTATTCTGCTCCTCCGATAGCCGTGAGTTCACTACTGGATTGCTTTGTTCTTAAGCGTTCGGGCCACCATTTATTTTCATACTTATCTGCCCAATGATGGTTAATACGAGGTAGTACATCATTTGTGAACAAATCTATGTTCTTCATAGTTAATTCATGTGGCATCGAACCGATTTGCATCAAGACCATCAAGTTCCCTACATGGAGACTGTCAATCAAGTTTTCTAACTGTTCAACTACTGAGGAGGGGCCTCCGCTGATCACAAATTGCTTGTCTACATAATCTTTATAGCTCCAATCCTTTATCCCTTCTCGAGCGTTTGCTTGTCCTTTTAGTTGGCGCCGAAGATTATTTTCAAGACTCCGATAATCTTGATGCCCGGGAGGTGTGAATTCTGGAGCGATATGCAAGCCTTTGTTGTAGAAATATTTTACATGCTCTGCATAATCCTTCTCTGCTTGCTCATCAGTTTCCGATACCGCAACTAGCTGAAGGAAACCAACACGATAAGGATTTTGCTCAATTTCTTTCTCTTCTAAAAATTGCCAATAGCTGTCCATAACTGATTTACCTTGAGCATGTCCAAAATAGGAGAGGAAGCAATAACAATGATCATTATTCGCTGCAAATTCCCAAGTGCTTAGGCTTCCCATTCCGGGAACCCAAATTGGTGGACGAGGATTTTGGATTGGACGTGGCCATACATTTACCATTGGGAGCTGTGTATATTTTCCGTTGAACGCAAAGGGTTCACGTGATTCCCAAGCTTTAAGAATAAGATCGTGAGCTTCGTAGTATCGTTCGCGTTGTTCAATTGGCGTGATGCCATAGGCCATATTTGCATCCATGGCAGTACCTAGTGGCATTCCGGCAACTAAACGACCTTCGGTAATACAGTCGAGCATTGCATACTCTTCAGCAATACGTATGGGTGGAGAGTATGCAGGGAGTGTTGCACCCATCTGGACGAGAGCGACGTCTAAACCTCTTGTAGCAAGTGCCAAAGCGCCGCCCATAACATTGGGGCCTGGCATAAAGCCATAGGCATTCTGATGGTGTTCATTAACGCAAATCCCATCAAAACCTGATTTTGCAGCATGTAGCAGCTCGTCCAAAGTCCAATTGTAATATTTGCTTACTTGTTCTGGTGTTGCGAGATCCCAAAAAGGTGGATCTACCCAAACTGAATGATATTTTTCTTCGAAATCATCTGGAAGGTCACGATGAGGCATAAGATGGAATGCTGAAATTTTCATATTTTTCTCCACAGAAGAATTCGCTGTAAGTTTACCTGACATTAAAGGAATACGGATAATTGTTTTACAACACTAATCTGTACAACTACCCACAAATTACCCGCAAATCATTAGTGCAAAGAATCCAGTCCTAGCAATTGAGGCTGAATTCCTGCTTAGATATAGGGAGTTT
>CAWVTC010000165.1:0-3403 GCA_963933025.1 uncultured Dehalococcoidia bacterium
TGGATTCCACAATACACTTCGGACCAGAAATGCTAGAAATGGCAGACGCAATTGGTGTACCTGCAGTATATGCAGGAGCAGCCAGTTTAAATGATGTGTATGCAGGACTTGAGTTACTGGGCTCTATCTTGGGTAATCAGAATCTGGTCAACACGTTGCTTGAACAAATTAAAATTTCCCAAGCAAACGCATATACGCTTATATCAGAAAAAAATCTGTCCACAATGGTTATTGTCGGCGATCGAGAACGCCGATTGTACGCAGCTAACAGTACCGGATATGTTGGTGACCTCCTAAATCAAGTGGGTCTAATAAACTTAGCTGCAGATCTTCCAAACTCATCTATCCCTGGATTTGGGCTACTTGCACCAGAGGTTGCACTAGAAATGAATCCGCCTTTGATATTCGTAATTTCACCAGGGGCTCCTCCTGCACCGCTGCTAAGCGGCATGCTTGGTTTGTTTCCTGGTTTTTCAAGCTTAGATGCTCTCACATCCAAAAATGTTTTTGAGCTTGATGTCGAATTGTTCTTACAAGCACCAGGACCACGAGTACAATTGGCTTTTGATTACTTGGTAGATCTACTTGGATCAAAATGACCATCGCATCTTTTATAAAAAAAACTAACTTAAAATAATTCCTATGTTCGTAGGATTTTTCCGAGACGTTAGAGTGTTCTTCGCACTAAGTGGAATAATCACTTTAGCGGGTATCTTGTTACTCTCATTAATCTTTGGATCATTAAGCCTAAGTCTTTCCGAAGTTGTCTCAGGATTAACGTCTTCAGAAAATCCATTCGCACGGACTATTGTATGGGATATACGCTTCCCTCGATTTTTAAATGCAGCTATAGCAGGAGCATGTCTAGCAGTTGCAGGAGTCCTTTTACAAGGCATCACACGTAATCCCTTAGCTGATCCTACAATCCTTGGAATTACATCAGCAGCTGGCTTAGGCTGTGCAATAACCACTGTCATATCATCGTTCACTCCTCAATGGGCAATTGCATTAAGTTCTGTTGGCGGTGCCCTTCTCGGTGCAGGAATTATTTACACATTTTCATATCAAAGAAATACTTCACCAGTACGACTTGCACTAGCCGGGGTAGCTCTCGCATCTTTTTTTGGAGCAATCATCATAGCCTTACTTGCAACATCTCAATTGTTTATACAACAAAGCCTTGGGTTTTTAGCCGGTGGCTTTTATGGAGTCGGATGGAAGGAATTTTACGGATTATTACCCTATGCAATCCTTGGCTTAGCAGCAGCAGTATTTTTTGGAACACGACTAAATATTTTAATGTTAGGCGACGAACAGGCCTTCTCACTTGGCGTTCTGACAAACAGAACCCGAGGTGGAGCCTTACTAATTGCAAGTGTCTTAACTGCAGCGGCAGTATCAACTGCCGGAATTGTTAGCTTTGTAGGACTTATCTGTCCACATATTGCAAAAACATTAGTAGGTAATGACCATCGCCTAAGAATTCCTATTGCAGCTCTGCTCGGTGCGTTACTCGTAAGCTCCGCAGATTTGCTAGCAAGGATTGTCATTGCACCATCAGAATTACCTATGGGTATTATCACGGCAGGGATCGGTGCACCATTCTTACTGTACTTAGTGAGGTATCGTATATGAGTCTTCATCTAAAAATCGAAAACCTCACAATAAAATATGAAGAAAAAACAGTTTTAAACAAAGTTAATCTAGAATTTCTCCCAGGTGAACTAATAGCAATTGTTGGGTCCAATGGCAGTGGTAAAACCACACTATTACAAGGGATAAGTGGATTAAAACAACTCGATACAGGTCGAGTTTTATTAAATGGTCAAAATATAAAAAATATAAGTCGTAAAAATTTTGCTCGTCAAATAGCCGTCTTAACGCAAAGAGAAAACCTCCAGCTCGATCTAACTGTAGAAGAATTGGTTTGGCGCGGTCGTCATCCACATCAGAGTCTATTCAAACATCAGGATATGAAAGACCACGTTGCTGTTAACAAAGCAATGGAGGCAGCTAACGTAAAACATTTTTCCAACCGGAGATTAACAAAATTATCCGAAGGAGAACGACAACGTGCCTGGATAGCCCTTACTCTTGCACAAGAACCACGCGTTTTAATCCTAGATGAACCAACTAATTATTTGGATTTAGAACATCAAGTAAAGATTCTTTCTTTATTGAAACAGTTAAACAAAAATGAAGGCATCACGATTGTAGTAGTCTTGCATGACCTCACTCTCGCAGGACGTTTCGCAAAACGGATTATTGGGCTTAATAAGGGCGCCATCGCTTTCGATGGCACTCCTAAAGATGTACTAAGAAAAGAAATTCTCGAAAAAGTATTTGGGACTTCGATGATAATCCTAGAAGAACCCCAAACAGGTGAGCCGATTCCTCTACCTCAAATGAATCATCAAGAGAGAAATTAGCTCAATGTGTTAACACATTGGAAAAATAGAACTAGCGTGGTTGCACCTGTTAACAGAATGGCTACGAGCAAAGTACCTTTCATATAGCCATTGTTACAATAAATTAAAGTATGAACTCAGAAAGTCGTGCGTAAAACGTAGCATTTAGGTCTAAAACCTACTGAACTGCTGCGAATTTGGTGCGAAAGTTTTGAAAACTACGTTGATTTTTCAGCTTTTGCACGTTTCTTAGACTCACAACTTGGAGCGCACCATATACGCCGGTGCTTCCGTACCTCGTGTACTTTCGTGAAACTTTTGGAACACTCTACGTAATCAACGTAATCAGCATCTGTTTTTTTTGCGTGAGCATACGTTGACTTACGTTGAACCACACTCCACCAAACAAAACCTGCTTCCTTATGCTGAACCACTATTTTATTGCAATGCTTACAAGCTCTAGCACGATCTCGTTTCAGTACATTCCCGCACTCATCAAAGTTCGTGCACTGGTCAAACTCAACATCAAGAAGCTCAGTGAGCTCTTCTAAACAAAGCATCCATATATAAGTGAGTAGATCCTGCGGTTGTAGCACTGATTCGATCTTGTATGTGAATTCAGTCGGGTTAACATGCTTCTTGTCATCCTTGGAACCAAACGCCTTATCACCTTTTCCCCCAAAGCCGCCACGCCGCGCATCCAGAAACGGGAATCCTTTGATCGTGTAGCCAGAGTAATCACCGGTTCCTTTTGCAACCGGCATGTTCTCGTGGTCCATCGACTCTAACGTTAACTTCACCCCGTCTTGTAATCTCTCTGAAATTGTAAGGCCCAGTATTTCAAGTAGCTCGGCATAATTCACGGACCAGGTTTCTTGTTCTCTGGGAATGTTTCTCTGGATATAGCTGCTATGGTCATTAACTGTTTTGCCATCGACCGAAGCCACAGGAGCTGGAGGGGGTTCTAATGCTGCCCGTTGAAATGGGAAGAAATC
>CAWVTC010000166.1:0-3400 GCA_963933025.1 uncultured Dehalococcoidia bacterium
TAAAAAATTTTTGGCATTCTTATAATTTTTTTAACTGCCTGTCATTTGTTTTTGGAACGTTCCTAGATCAAAGTAATCACGCCAAGAAGCAATTTTCCCATTTTCTAGTTCGAAAATTCCCATAACTGGCAGCGCGACTTTGTTTTCACCTGCTTCAAATTTATCTATTCGTTCAGTCATAACGATATTTCCATCGCCAACGATATTTAAGAGATCCCATCCTTTGCTTGTCATCATGCTAGCCATTCCGCCTAGCGTCGTAGTAATTGCTAGCTTTCCTTCAACAGGTTCCATGGGGATATTGTGATAAAAAGCATTTTCCGTGAAATAAGAACCTAATTGCTCACCGTTTGGGGCGGGAGCATCCCACTCGCCTACAAATTGTCGAATAATTTCTACGTTGTCCATGATCGCCTCACCAATTTATAATTTCAGAATTGCACGTCTCAACAATAATAACGCTGTTGTTATTGCCCGTCTTTTCGTTGCTGCACGTCCTTGACTCATTTGGGTCATTAATGTTTTTGGTGGTTCTTTATCGGGGCCGCTTACTGCAACAAAGATTGTTCCAGGTGGATGTGCTTCTGTTTGTTCATCAAGGACACCTGAGATCCCGATGCCATAATCACTATCGAACTGACGTTGTGCTGCTTGTGCTAATTCAATTGCTAAGCTTTCTGAAACTGCATTGTTAGTAATTCCCAAGTCCTTTTGTTGATTTACATTGATGACTACGTGAGCTCCTAAGAATGCTTTTTCTATTCCCTTGGCATCAGTAAGTGTACTTGCTAGTAATCCTCCAGTTACAGTTTCCATGACTGCAACCGTTTTTTGACGATCGATAAGAAGTTGTGTGATTACGCCTTCTAATGAGTCGCTATCTTTTCCCCAAATGGCTTCTCCAAAAATTTTGTCAAGTTGCTGCTCCACGGGTTGCATAGTGAGTAGAGCTTCTTTTTCATTGAGACCTTTTGCACCTATGCGTACGTGTACACCATCTGCGCGCGCATAGGTGCCTACACCGATCCCTGGGGTTTGATAGATCGGTTGTGCCATTTCGTCAACAGTACCCTCGCCGATCCCAGCGGTTTTAATAGTGCGTGTTATAAGAACTTCGCCAGAGAGCCCTTGCAAAGTTTTTGTAACCTCTTTTTCCCACATACGTTCCATTTCTGATGGCACTCCGGGCATGCTTATAATGATTCGTTTGTCGCGCTCAACCCACCATCCAGGTGCCGTCCCACGTGGGTTATTAATTGCAGTAGCACTTGGTATAAGCCACGCCTGTTTCAAGTTAGATTCCGGCATAGTGTAATCACGTCTTGAAAAAAACGAACGTAATTTCGTTTCCAATTCCTCGTTTATTTCTGGTTCTTCACCTAGTAGTACACAGATACCTTCGCGGGTCATGTCATCAGCAGTTGGCCCTAATCCGCCAGTTGTGATAATAAGATCTGAACGTTCCCAGGCTCGCTTAAAAATTTCGTCGATGCGTTGTTTATTGTCTCCAACAACAGAGGTGTAGTTTAAATCAATACCAAGAGCTGGTAACCGTTGAGCGATCCAAGCACTGTTTGTATCAATTATTTCTCCTAAAAGGATTTCAGTTCCAATTGCAATAATTTCTGCTTGCATCGTTTAAGTGTAACAGTGACTAACTTGAAGATGTCCAAGTGTCAGTTTGTGAATGAGAACTGACAACTTGCTGGAACCCTTCTACCATGGTTTTTTCGGAGGTTTGATGAACTTGGAACAGCCACCAATTGGATTTCGTGTTCTTAATTTGGCACGTGGTGTAGCTGGTGCTATTTGCGCTCGTATGCTTGGAGATCTAGGAGCAAACGTTTCAGTTTTGAATTGGAGTGAACAGTCTAAATATGTAATCGATCCTGAATATGCTGATTTATTTCGATCTGTATTGGAGGATGGATTCGAGGTACGTGATCAAATCGAAAAGCTGCCCGAACTTTTAGATCAGTTGCCTTTTTTAGCAAATCAGTTTGATCTATTTATAACCGATTTTAATGCATCAGAATTTTTAGAAGGAAAGTTAATCGAGTTACTTTCAAAATCTAACCCTTTACTTGTCATAGCAAATGTTAGTCATTTTGGCCGAACGGGTCCGTATGCTTTTTGGGAGGGTGATGAACTAACGGATTATGCATTGGGGGGGTATTGGGCAATTGCAGGTGATCCTAACAGCGATCCTATACGTGTTCCGGGTCAGCAGGCGCAGTTTCATGGCGGCACTCAGCTTGCGTTTGCAGCTATTGTGGCTTTGCGGCATGCAAGGCTGGAGAAAATAGGTCAGGAAGTTGATGTTTCCTGTGCCGAAGCAATGTTGGGTGCACATTGGAGTACAACTATCGCATGGACTCATGAAGGTCGTGTGCTTCGGCGTAATGGGTCAGATCTAATAAAGGCTCAAAATGGTTGGGTACATTTTTATCATCTTGCTCTTTACGATGACATTTTTACTTTATTTGAGTGTACTGATTTCCTGGAAGATAGCAGGTTTGAATCAGTAGAGGCACGTATTAAAAACATTGATGGACTTACTGAAATTGCTAAAAAATGGTGTCTTGAGCATGAAGTTATGGATATTGTAGAAGCTGCGCAGTCACTTCGAATACCTGTCACCCCTGTTGCCGATGTTCCAATGCTTCTGGATGATAAGCACTTGGAGAGCCGTGATTATTTCAAGCAGATTAAGGCTTTGCAAGTACCGGGTGTTCCTTGGAGGTGGAATTACTCTTGGGCCGCACGAAAACAGAATAATTTATTGAAAAATGCCTTATCGCAGACTAATAATTTATTGAAAAATGCTGAAAATAATAGGTCAGAAAAAGCACCTCTTGCAGGTATTCGGGTCCTTGAATTAACGAACAATTGGGCAGGCCCAATTGCTTGTCGTCATTTGGCTGATCTTGGTGCTGAAGTGATCAAAATTGAGCTCTTTACGAAGCTGGCTACGCGTGCAAGTCATTATCCTGGTATTGATCCAGGTAAGGATCACTGGAATCGCTCAGGATACTTCAATGAAATGAATCGTAATAAACGTGATATTTCTCTAAATCTTGCGACAGAACATGGACGAGAATTATTTCTGGAATTAGTTAAAAAATCGGATGTCATTATTGAAAATAATAGTGCACGAGTGATGCCAAATTTGGGATTAAGTTATGACAGTTTAAAAGAAGTTAATCCGAGCATTGTAATGGCTTCAATCAGTGGGTTTGGCGCCACAGGCACTCGACGAGACTGGCTTGCATATGGATCTAATATTGAAGCTGCCTGTGGTTTGGCAGCGATAACTGGATACGATGATTTCCTCCCATATCGTACGGGTTCTTTTGTTGCAGATCCTATTGCTGGGATTCATGCTGCAATAGGAGTTGTA
>CAWVTC010000167.1:0-3400 GCA_963933025.1 uncultured Dehalococcoidia bacterium
ATCCCAAAGCCACACTTTTTCAATACGAGAACTATAAAATGGATCGTTTTCAAGTAGCCATTTACACAAACGCTCAAAAGCAAGACCCTTTTCATTCGAGTCTTCTGGCAATGTTGCGATTAAGTCTTGAAAGGTACCCATTTTTTAGATTTCCATTTACCAAGTTATGTAATTAAAAAAATCTTGTAAATACCTACTGTCCGCGAGCTGTCCGAAGGAATGTACAAGCTATACCAACGTAATCCAAACAATTCCCTTATCTAGGCAGCAATATCGAACTATCTTACAATCCAATCCAAGTCGTTCTTGTGTTTACTTAAACGCTATGTTCTTGCTTGAAATCTTGGGATAGAGATATCTGAATATTTTTGCCAAACGACTTGGACTGGCATACCTACACGCAGGGCATCATTTTCAATTCCTATAATATTTCCGGGTAAATGAGGACCTTCTTGTAGCTCAACGACTACTAGGTTATATGGCAAATCTTGCTCAAATGCAGGGTGATATAAACGATGCATAACTCCATATGTATAGATAACTCCGAGACCACTTGCCTCGTACCATTCAAAGTCTACAGACAAACAATTAGGACACACTTCTGAAGAAGGAACTCGACTCTCATCACAACTTTTACAGCGTATTAATAAAAGACGTCCCTCGGCACCAGCTTCCCAAAAAGGTTCAGCAAATCCAGATGGACTAGGAAGTGGTTTATCTACAATTTCTTCTGTCATTTAAAACTCCACTTAATTACGATGAGGACTAAGAACTAGCGAAGCGTGATAATTGAGTACACCGCCATTACCAGTACATAAAACTAAATCGTTTTTTGGAACCTGCCGAATACCACCCTGCCCTCGTGCCTGGATAACAGCTTCACTCATTGGCGTCATCCCCCACATATAAAAAGAAGATAATTGACCTCCACCTGTGTTCGTCGGCAATTCACCACCAGGCCCCAATTTTCCATCTTCGACAAACGCACCTCCTTCGCCTTTTTTACAAAACCCGTAATCTTCAAGGGTCACAATGACCGTATAGGTATAGCAATCATAGAGTTCACATATATCAATTTCAGAAGGGCCAACACCTGCCATGGAAAAAACCGTCTCCGCTGCAATTTTTGCACCCGTCTCAGTTTCTGGTGATGAACCAGCGGAACGAGGATCTCCAGGATGCCCTTGTCCCATTCCCCAAATATAAACCGGTGGTTGTTGCATATCCTTTGCCTGCTCTGCCCCACTCACAACTACAGCAACTGCACCATTCGAGACAAGACAACAATCCAGTAAATGTAAAGGTTCAATAATCCAACGGGAATTATGGTAATCATCCAATGTTATCGGTTCTCGCATTTGTGCACGTGTGTTATTAACAGCCCAAGCACGTTCAGCAACTGCCACAGCACCAAGTTGATCTTGAGTCGTACCGTAAAGTGACATATGGCGGCGCGCTGCAAGAGCATATCCCGTATTCGCACCAAAGTAACCTGCAGTTGAAAAGAGCCCGTTTACACCAGTGGGACGGATGCTTGTTCTACCCGCAGAACCATAAGCTTGTCCCGTAGAAGTACCTTCCCGCAAAGGAGCATCTGCAAAAACACATACAACATTACTCGCCATCCCCGCATTGATAGCTAAAGTTGCATATTGCACCATTTGAGCAGCAGTCGAACCAGCGGCATTCATATGATTTAACAATTTCAAATTTCTTAGGCCTAGAGCATTTTGCAAGGACAAGGAAACACCACCGCCTTGGCTACCTGTAATACCTGCATTTATAAGAAGTCCATCAACCTCAGATTTCTTTAGACCAGAATCATCTAGTGCATATCGAACAGCATCAACAGCAAAGTCTGTGGAGGACTTTCCATATATACGACCCATCTCAGTAATACCGAGACCAGTAATAGCTGCTGCCCCACGTAAAGGGTGTTTCATTATTCAATCCCCTCTTTTCATTATTTCAACACACTAAGTCTAATAACGATAAGTCGCATAGTCTCGTGCCACAATTGTATTAGGAAGATTATTTGGACTTACGTCTGAATTTATGTGGGTCAGGATAAGATTATCTGTTCTTTCCATAACTTCGCGAAGCTTAGGCATATCATCAATCAAATTCATATGTGTAGGGATGTTCTCTGCACGAGAAGAGCATTCAGAAATTAGTAAACTATTGGCACGAGCCAAATCCAAGACACCATCACACAAGGCAGAATCACCGGTATATCCAAATCGCTCATTTCCTATAGAACAATGAAACCCTAGGTTCTGTGATAACCGTGCATCATGCTTTACTCCAACTGCTTCGAGCACTAAATCATCTGTTGTAAACATTTCACCTGGACGTATTTCCTGCCAAATGATCTCAAAGTCACAATCTTCAAAAAGTCCTGGATAAACAGTTGTACAAATGTCTTTCGCAAGACGCTCAGTCTCAACTGGCCCAACAATTCTTATTGGTTTTTTTCTCTCACGATATTTCCAATGTAACAAAAGAAATGGAAGACCAAGAAAATGATCTCCATGATGGTGACTTAGGACAATGGTTTCAACTTTATTCGGATCAAGGCCTACGTGATGTAAAGACATCAAAACTTGGGGTGGTGTCTCAAAAAGGATCCGTTGATCTGCAATAAACCCATTCCAGCAAAGACCACCAGAAGCAAAAGCATTGCTTGTTCCGATAAATGTAATTTCCATAGTAAATTCCCTTTTTCCATTGTAATGTTTTAATTTCTCTAGAACTTTAAAAATTCATCTAGCCTGAAACGAGCAGGCAAGAGACAATCTTATTATGACAATACGTGCTGGTATCATTAACGTAACAGGATTTGCAGGCCTTGAAGCTGCACGCCTCTTGAACTCCCATCCAGAAGCAGAACTAGTAGCAGCTACTGGACGTTCACTAGCAGGACAATACTTAGGTGATGCTTTTCCACATCTACAGGCTGTATTTGGAAAAACCAAGATTACCGAAACAATTGATGTCGACGTGGATATTATTTTATCCGCAATGCCTACATCCGAAAGTGCCAAACTATGTGCTCCATTCTGTAATGTAGGTACAAAAGTGATCGATATAGCAGCAGACTTCCGTTTAAAAAATGCCGAAGAATACAAAACCTGGTTTGGAACCGAGCACCCACATCCTGAATTGCTTCCTAGTGCCGTCTACGGACTCCCAGAAATAAATGCGGAAAAAATAAAAAAAGCTAGTTTAATCGCAAATCCTGGATGCTATCCTACCGCAACAATTTTGGCGCTTGCACCAGCTATCGCGAGTGGGATCATAAATGCTCCAATCATTGTAGATGCAAAATCAGGGATTTCAGGTGCCGGACGTGGTACTGGTGGTGGATTTAACTACAGCGAGGTCAATGAAGACGTTTCCG
>CAWVTC010000168.1:0-3384 GCA_963933025.1 uncultured Dehalococcoidia bacterium
GAAGTAAATTTATAAACTATGAACAGGAGGATATCGTGACTCTAGGCGAAAAGGACATGAAAAAAGCGTTTAGCGTAAGTGATGAATCCGAACAAGAAGATGAATCCGAACAAGAAGATGAATCCGAACAAGAACAAGTGCGTAATTGGCTACTGCGCAAAGAAACTGAGGAAGCTATCGGAAAATCTCAGCTTTCGGACATCCTGGATGGGGTGAACTTCCAAGACGTATCTGCTGATTTTCAGGAATGGCTACGTGACGAAGACAGGAGTCGAGAAGATAGGAGTCGAGAAGACAGGAATCGATAAAGGTTTTCTTATGCTTCGTCATCATCTTGCTCCTTACCCCAAAGGTTTACAGTTGGTAAGTCCAAACCAAAACTCAATTGTTCTAATTCTTCACTGTCCATCTCACCAACCGGACGCTCCTCACCTTTTCGAGTAACTGAAATAACTTCAACCTGCTCGATCTTTCGAGTTTTATAATTCTCAGAATTTTGGCAACGCTTACTGCAATACTCAAGTTTGCGCCTGCCACCTATGGGCGAAACAGAAGGTAATTCACGCTCGCATTTTTTGTTACCGCATGGTTCATACGTAGTGTCTTCGTAGTAGTCTTTTGCTATTAACGCCCATACCCAGCCGGCCATATTTATGGGGCTAATAGCAGTATTAAAATTCGCCTTTCTGCGCCACTCCTGGCGTTGAATAGTCATTTTTGTATATTCGTTTAACTTGTCGTCAATATCGCTGGCAACCTGCTCTGAATAAACATTGATCTTGGAAAGAACTTCATCAACCTCATTCCACTCGCTTCGCCATTCATTTAGGGTACGCAACTTATACCCGTCACTGATTACATTATTCGTGAACCAGTCACCATAGCTTTCTGCAAACTCGAAAACAGCTGCTTGAAGGCTCTCACGCCTTAAGTACTGCGATATTCTGCGGTGTATGTCATAAATATATGGCCGTGACTCATGGCTCTTGTCTTCGGGTTCGGCTTGCCACTTCCAGTTCGCTATTCCTTTCACGGAGTATTCCTGCCGTGTTTCATAGTCAACGTAGCCACCGCTCCTAATCATGGCTCCCTTAGGCACGTAATAATCATATGGGAGTATGCGTAGAGTCACTTTATTCACTTCCTGACACGTTTAATACTACGTTGTTCGTGGGCTATATCATGCTAAATGATAATTAGTTCAGGGTTGCAAAAATATTGTGCAATTTTTCTCGAGCGTTATATTACTGATACTTCTAGCGTGTCTTATAGGATGTAGTTCTATCGATACAAGTAACTCGCAAGTTGAGAAGACTCCTGAAGCTATCAATTCAGATGAATTAATGGATATAGAAACCCAACAATATTGAGTCGGTTTGTTCAGACATCTGCAATATCTCCATCCGCTGTTATTTACTAGAACCCTTCCCTCGTGGTTTTTTCCCAGGCTTTTCACGCCCTAGGAGCTTCCACCATAACTCAGAGGAGAAAAACATATAGAGCACAACCAACAAGATGCTTATAAGGATAAGTAAGAGGGTGGGTGACATTTACTGAATTTACGCCTATTTCAAAAACTCGTCCATGAACTACGTGAAATTTCCTGAGGGTCACGAAGCAAATGGCCATACTACTTCTGGTCGAGAAAATGGTCGACTAATCAGCTTCTGGTAGTGGAGAGAGTAATTAAATCGCAATAGCTAGCCAGCGAGATCCCTCTGAGGTTTTTAACCTCTTCCTCTTCACGTGACTAAATGCTAATTTTAACTCTAGCGGGTGATATGACTGATATTGCCCGCGTAACCATTCTGAATTTAGTGTTCATAGGTAAATTTTGGAGAACCATTCCTCCATGTTTGAATCGTTACGTTGTCCTCATTTATAAGACGTCCATCTTCTGAAAAATAAATATGACAGCTATTAAGCCTTTTAGCCATTTGGTATGAAAATAAATCAGGTATTCGAAACGCCCCTGTTTCACCGTTTGCCAAACCCATTATGAAGCCTGTACTTCTAAGCAGAACTACACCATCACGGTCTCGATAAGTTGCATGAATACCGACAATACCAACAGCTCTACCTGATACATTGGTCAAGCCACCTACAATCTCACGAATTTCAATGTCCTCGCCAACCCTTCTGCAGCGAATTTCCAACACGTGCAACTTCCCATCGCTTTCGTGCGGAGCAACAGTAGAAGCTCCTTTTGTTGAAACAGCGGTTGGCCTAACGTCCTTCTCACTCTCCAACTCCACAATCTTCTCTTCGAGTTCAGCCATCCTTTTATCATTACCTGAACAGCTAACCGCAAATGTAATCACTACAAAGATTAGTCCTACGAATACAACAGCAAAACGAATAGGTCTCATGGTCTTATTTATACGCCGTTTAAAAATAATTAATAGTTACTCGAATGGGCCTTGTTTTTCTTCTTTATCACGTTCGTTGTCAGCTTCATCACCTTTCCCTTCAATCAAAAGATTAAGATCGTCACGAGTAAAACTTTGGCTTGTTATAACCCACCTGCATCCCCACAGGTTTTTTAGTTTGGTGGTAAGCAGAAAGTTTCTGATTTCCACGCATAAGATAACCAAGAAATCGTAATAACCAGCAATCGTTCCACTGATTAGATTAGAATCATTGAGATGAGACGACTACAGACATTCTCCGCTTTTCGGGAAAGTGCCTTTCGCCTCCTTTGGTTGAACACCTTTTCTTTCATGCTTGTGAATGGTAGTCAACGTTTAGCTGTTGTCTATTTAGTTTTAGAGATCAAGGACAGTGCTTTACTTGTGGGGGTGATTAGTTTTGCCCTTGGTTTACCGCTATTGCTTTTTTCACTCCCTGCTGGCGTGTTAATCGATAATTTGAACCGGAGACGGTTACTTTTTACTACACAGGCTCTTGCCTTGGTTGGTTCATTAGTTGGTGCTATTTTGCTTTGGACTGGTGCTATTTCAACAGAAGGGGACAAGGTTCCCCAATCAATTGCACTTGTTGCAATTGTTTCTTTTATTTTTGGAAGTGCTGTTGCTATGGGGCAACCTTTAAGGCAAGCGATTATCCCTACAATCATTGGTCGTTCTAACCTGATGAATGCGATAGCGCTTAATACAATTACTCAAAATGTTTCACAAATTCTTGGACCAGCGCTTGCGGGATCAATTGCGTTTCTTGCGTTTGATGGGTTTTTCGTAGCACAAGCAGCTTTTTTAGCGCTAGGATTCGTCTTTTTAATACGTTTGCGAGTTCCACAACCAAAACGTAAAGAAACTATAAATTTTTCCAGTTATAAAAGGGAAATCGGGGAAGGTATTCGGTTTGTTACAACTACACCAAATATTCGAGTATTGATTATCTTGATAATTATTAATGCCTTCCTTC
>CAWVTC010000169.1:0-3204 GCA_963933025.1 uncultured Dehalococcoidia bacterium
CACCTTCCTCTATGAAAAGCTTTACAGTAGACTCCCCAATTCCCGAAGCACCACCGGTGATGATAGCAACCTTGTTTTTTAAACGTCCCAAGATTAATACCCCTTAAATTGAACATCCAACCAATCAATCACGTTTCGCCTCCTTTGTAGGAAATTCGGCTGGCATGGTGATTTCGATAAGCTCAAAGTCTTCTGAATACTCAATCACTTCATGTCTGATATTGGGGGGTTGGTACCAACTATCTCCGGCTTCGAAGATAAACTCACCTTCATCTTCAAATTCCATCCTTGTCCAGCCATTCAACACATAATTCATTTGAAACTCTAGAACATGGCTATGGTAACCACCCGGCCCAGTGCAAGGAGCATTGGCGCGGATTACATGTGCCAAAACTTTCCCCTCAGTAGCTTTAACAATACCAAGGTCTCTATACTCAAAGTATGGACGTAACCCTGGCTTCCATTTCGCCTTTTTTTTGAATGATTTTGTCGGCATATTTATCCTATTTTGCAGCAAATATACTATTGCATTTATTTACGTTTATAAATCGGATTTATTGAACATTAGCTCATTCGATTTATTTGTAGAAATATTTATTCAATCCACTTATATAATCATATCATGAACACACCACCATTAACTTCTATAGTTTCACCTACAATGAAACTTGCCTTATCTGTTGCCATGAAACCTACAAGCTCACCTATATCTTCTGGACGTCCTATTCGACCGATAGGTATCCCTTTTACCAGTTGATCCAATAGTTCAGGGCTAGTCAAATTCCTTTGAATGTTTGTGTCTACCGTACCGGGTGATACCGATAAAACTCTTATACCTTTTGGAGCCAAAGACCTTGCAAGACCACGAGTTAAGGTCATGAGGGCACTTTTTGCTGATCCATATGCAAAAACAGTTTCTGTGCCACAATTGTGTGCCGCCCCAGATAGTATATTAATTATAACACCATGTCTGCGCTCTATCATTCCTGGTGTTAGCTTTTGTGTCAAATATAGAGGAGCTCGATAGTTCAGTGCAAAAACTTGATTAAGAAATTCTTCGTCTAATTCCTCCCAAGGTACCCTCTTAATAGGTGTCCCTGCATTGTTTATAAGAATATCTAAAGATCCCATAGAGAGTATCTCGTCTGACATGCGGAAGACCTCCTCTCGTTTCAATAAATTTGCCTGCAAAATTTTTGCATTCTTCCCAAGATTTTTTATTCCTTCAACTACCAACTTGGCGGCTTTGAGATTTTGGTATGTATGGACTAGCACATTAGCACCTAACTTTGCCAAAGCCATTGAAATAGCAGCTCCTATATCACCACTACCACCTGTTACTAGAGCTGTGCGTCCAGTCAAATCCATAAGTCATCTCTAATCCTTAAAGTTTAAAGCGTTCCACGTGCCGTCCAGCCTCCGTCAACGAACCAAATTTGACCAGTCACGTAACTTGCTTTTTCAGATACCAAGAAAGTAACCACCTCAGCAATTTCTTCAGGAAGTGCCCTTCGTCCAAGTGGAATCCTGGGTGTATACAACTCTTCCCGTAAAGCCCCAAAATTCAATTTTTCCAAGTCTTTACCTCGTTCAGTCCTTGTCATTCCTGGGGCTACAGCATTTACACGAATACCATAACGCGCCCATTCCAATGCAAGTGTTTTTGTCAAACCATTAATACCAGCTTTTGCAGCAATATAACTTGTGCGCATTGGAAATGTAGAAAGTGAAGCAATCGAAGACACGTTCACAATATTACCCCCATGACCTTGTCGAATCATTTCTTGCCCAAAAATACGACTGCATCTAAACGTCGAGATAAGATTCACTTCCAAAACCCTCTCCCAAAATTTCGGAGTAATATCCTTCGATGGCAGTAATCCAGTGTTTCCTGCATTATTTATTAGAATATCAACACGACCAAACTCTGACCTCACAAAATCACAGCAAGCCTTTACAGAATTCTCATCACTTACATCTGTATGAAAATATTCCACCCTTACTCCAGAACTATTCATCAATATTTTTACATCTTGTCCAAGATTCTTATCTATTTCAGCAATACAAACTTCTATACCTTGTTTAACCATAGAAATCGCAAAAGCTTTGCCAAGACCACGACCTGAGCCGGTTACAATTGCAACTTTCCCTTTCAATTTTTCATTCATTCCCAATATCCGTCTGCTAACCAACCTGCATCTGCATAAACCGTAGTACCATTAATTAATTGTGAAGCATCACTAGCAAGAAACGTTGCAATTTGAGCCAATTCGTATGTTTCTTTTAATGTGTTTTCAGGTAAGCGACGGTGCCCTATTCTACCGTCAGGTAGTAAAATTTCCAAAGTTTCTATTTCGGATAAGTCTTTGCCCAATCCAGCACCTAAACTTAGCACTCGAATTCCGTACTCTTTCCACTCAGTCGCCAGTGTCTTAGTAATTGCGTTAACTCCCGCCATTGCTGAACAAAATGCCACCTGTCCCGCCAATCCTACAACTCCACTTACAGATGAAACATTGATTATGGTTCCTCCCACTGGCTCCTGAATACTCATCTGTTCGGCAGCAGCCTGACACCAAAAAAATATCTCTCCTAAATTAAGATCAATATTTTTTTTGAATTGGTCAGTTGAAGTTCTCTCCGCTGCTTCTGCTTTTGCAAAGGTAGGCGTTGTAACCAAAATATCCAAATGACCATGATCTGAAACTGCATTTAAAACTGCATCACGCGGATTAGAAGTATGCTCTTTATTAGAAATTAAAGCTCCTGCATCAGTAAAAGCAGAAGCGATAGCTTCCCCATATTTTTCCTCTTCCCGAAAAACTATAGCTACTTTATTCTTCAAGTTAAATCTTCCAGAGTTAACCATTTTCTTCAAAATATTGACAAAATTAGATTGTTTCTTGTCTGAATTGCTACAATTAAATAATACATTCACACAGTAAGTTAATTATTGAAAAACGTTTAAAACCTAAATCAATAATCTTCAAAAGGTTATTTTCTAGAGATAAAATTTTATTTATCAATATAATTTAAGTCTCAGACCAGCATCTGAAGTGGCTCCTCCAGAAAGAGTTTGAAACATGCGAGAAACCGAGAGGCCTCCGCACCATCAAGTACTCGATGATCTGCAGAAAGAGTACAGTTCATAATCGAAGCATGAATAATTTTATTATTACGGGACAATGGTTTTTTCTCTGCGAC
>CAWVTC010000170.1:0-3176 GCA_963933025.1 uncultured Dehalococcoidia bacterium
ATGAAATGGATTGAGTTCTGGACTGGCTTCGATTTTGGACATTGTAACCTTTATTTTGAACACTTAGCTATGAATCAAGCATAGTATTCTGATAATTTATTGTACCTTACTAGCCTCTGATGGTGAGCCCTGATAATATCCCGCAAGGAGATTTTTGTGGTCCAAGCCTTAGCGTCACTTCCTGGGACAGCCCGAGGATTCCTTCAAACCTTGAGAACTGACCGTTGGTGGATAGAACCAGCTTTAGTTTTTGCTTCGATGTCCCTCTTTTTTGGATGGTTGACAATTTCAATTTTCATGGATTTTGGTCCACTAGGTCATTATGAAGTTGAAGGTACACATTTTCTCTCTCCAATTTTTGAACCTACTTGGCTCAGTGCAATAAATGCTGACTGGTCTGGTAAATGGTACTTGTCACCTGCATTTATCGTGTTGATAGGTCCAGTACCATTTCGTGCGACTTGTTATTACTATCGTCGTGCATATTACAGATCCTTTTTTATGAGTCCTGCTGGCTGTGCTGTTGGGGATGTTGGTGAAACCTATAAAGGTGAATCAAAATTCCCATTAATTATGCAGAATGCGCATCGATTTTTCATGTATATTGCTTTGATTTTTGTACCGCTCCTTTGGATTGGTGCGATACGTTCCTTACATGTTCCAGGTGAAGGTTGGGGTATTGGCTTAGGTTCAGCACTACTCCTGTTAAATGCATTTTTGCTAATGATGTATACATTTTCTTGTCACTCATTACGTCATTTTGTAGGTGGAGGCTTGAATTGTTTCTCTTGCTCCAAATTCACTCGTACGAGGAAGCGCCTTTGGGATTATGTGACAATTTTCAATGAACGCCATCGTCTTTGGGCTTGGTCAAGTCTACTGATAATTGTTTTAGTGGATATATACATCCGTCTTGTTGCGAATGGATATATAACTGATCCGAATACCTGGTCTAAATTCTAAAGAGATAGCATCAGCTTTCTTTATTTGGTCGTATAGTAATAAAAAGGAGTTTTTTTATGGCTAATATTCTACTTTCAGCAAAATATACCCCGGATGCTTTTGGTGCTGCGGTAACAGAAGGTATGGTGAGCCGTCGTGATGTGATTACACAGACTGTTACCTCGCTCGGTATGACGTGTGAAGCTGTCTATGTCACTCCGATGGCAGATCACAATATCATCATGCTTTTGGAGGGTACGGCTGACCAAGTAACCGCTTTAATGAAGTTAGTGATTCCTACTGGAACTATTTCAGATTCAAGTGTTACTTTCTTAATGACGCCGGAAGATTTTGATGCTGCAGGTGGAGCAGCTGAATACCGAGCACCAGGTCAGTAACGCTACTGGTTTTTAATCAAAGTAATAAGGAAAAGGCTTCTTAGCCTTTTCCTTATTGTGTAGCCGATGTAGTCTCGGCAAAAGTCATTTTCTAGAGGTGAGCTGTGAAGGTCCATGAATATCAAGCTAAAGAAATTTTTGCAAAGCACGGAGTAGCTGTTCCGAAAGGGCGAGTTGCTGATACTCCTCAAGGGGCTCGTGCAATTGCAGAAGAGCTCGGTGGAAAAGTTGTGGTGAAAGCCCAAATTCATGCAGGTGGGCGAGGAAAAGGCCGCGTGGTCGCTAAAGATGAAACTATTTCGATGTATAAGAATCTTATAAGTGATGCTGACAATTATTCAGGCCAGGTTGTAGGTGATCGAATTGGTGGTGTCCGCTTAGCTAGTACTGTGGATGAGGCTGGGCAGGCGGCAGAAGATATTCTTGGAAAATTTCTTGTTTCTATTCAGACCGGTCCTGAAGGTAAACTTGTAAAAAATGTTCTTGTCGAAGAGCAATCTGCTGTTGCTAATGAAATGTATTTAGCAATCATTATGGATGGAGTGTATGCAGCTCCTGTGATCATGGCTTCTACGGAAGGTGGGCAAGAGATCGAAGAAGTAGCACGTCGTGATCCAGATGCTATTGTTCGTATACCTGTTAACCCTGCTTCAGGCTATGAACCATATATTTCGCGTACGCTAGCAAATCGATTGGGTTTGTCTGGACAGCAAGCGGTAGATTTTGGAGTTTTAGTGCAGTCATTGTATGAAGCTGCACTTGCGAATGATGCAAGTCAGGCAGAGATTAACCCGCTTGTTGTGACTGAAGATGGTCGAGTGATTGCTTTAGATGCGAAGTTTGCTGTTGATGACAATGCGTTGTTCCGTCATGAAGCAGTTGCTGAAATGCGTGATAAGGATGAGGAGGATCCGCTTGAGGTTTTGGCAGGTGATTTAGGTGTATCCAATTTCATCAAGTTGGATGGAAATATTGGTTGCATCGTTAATGGTGCTGGCCTTGCGATGGCGACGATGGACACAATTAAGCTTGCTGGTGGAGAGCCCGCAAATTTCTTAGATATTGGGACGGTAAATGATCCCCAACGTGTAGTGAATGCTATTCAGGTAATCAGTGAAGACTCTTCAGTGAAGGCGATTCTCGTGAATATTTTTGGTGGTATGGCGAGAGTAGATATTATTGCTCAAGGTGTTATCAATGCTGAAAAGCAGTTAGGACTGAAGGTTCCTGTGGTTATGCGTTTAGTAGGAACAAATCTTGCAGAGGGTGAGAAATTACTCGAAGAAGCAGGGTTAGATGTTATTCGTGCAGAAGGTCTTGGCGAGGCCGCCGCAAAAGTAGTTGCAGCAGCAGGCTAGAATTTCACAAGACAGGGATGTAAGAAACGGACGATATACTCCAAATTGAGTAAAGTATTGCTATGAAAGAACAACCTTCCGAAAAATCCTTAACAAAAATGTGGAGATATGCAGAAAAGTTTGCAGAAAAGTCTGGGACGCATTTGCATCCCAATCGTGAAATAACGGAAGTTGTTGTTCTCGGCTTAGCAGATAACATTGACAATTACGGACGTCCTATTTGTCCGTGTAATTTTTATCCAGAAAAAGACGAGAATGGTGACTTTCCTGAAGGAATGTACTTGCCAAAAGACGAGGAAGCCAAGCGGCGTGACTGGATTTGTGCCTGTGATGAAATGCAAGTCTATAAGTATTGTCACTGTCTCCTTTTTGTGAATGAGGACGGATTGCCTATTACGGAGCATTTGCCAGAGGATCATGAGGGACGCGAAATTTATGGACTCATTGAGGACCCGACTCCTGATAAAGGTCGCGCATT
>CAWVTC010000171.1:0-3134 GCA_963933025.1 uncultured Dehalococcoidia bacterium
CTATGGTCAATTGGGGATTAGTCGTTTGCGGTATAGTTTTATTAGCATATCAGCTCAATGGGTACTTTACAGACACTCATCATCAAGAAGATCATACTACTCTAATAGAAGTGCATGAACATGATACTCAGGTGCATTCTCATGGAGATGATGAACCTCATTCCCATCAAACAAGTACACCTAAAAAGAAAGATACTGAACAATCTCAGGAAAGTACCAAGCATTCGCATGATGATGGGAATAATCATCAACATTAAGCTTCACTTCAGCTCTTGATATAGAAATCTTTAAATTTTGTTATTGCTAGATAACATAACAACTCCCTACCTTGTATGACAAAGAGAGAATTTTCAAAAATAAAGAGGATTACTTCGGTAGTCCTTTTTTTGTATATTTTGGAATGAGAGATGTTTATGTCTAGCCCTAATAAGTTATACACCATGCCCAGACACTTTGGTGCCAGTGATCATAATCAGCAAGATACCGTCCCCACGGGGTGGTATCACGATGTCACGGTTATTGCGGTGCCATATATTACCGATCGAGAAGCCATCGCACGTTATTTACCAGCGGGATTTGAGCCAACATCGGTTCCGGTGATCACCGTTTATTACTGTTGTAATAAGCAGGTCGATTGGCTTGCGGGTCATGGTTATAACATGATCGGTGTGAATGCTTCAGTGATCTTTAAAGGCAAGGATGAAACCCTAGAAGGCTCATACTGTTTAGCCATCTGGGAAAATTTAACCGACCCCATTCTGCGCGGCCGCGAGGTGCAGGGAATACCAAAAGTGTTTGCTAATATTCCAGAGCATTCAGAGCGATTAGGAAAACTGGCCACTAACGCCAACCATTTTGGTCATAAGATTGTTGATCTTTCTATTAAAAACTTAACCGCGTTAAGCGCGGAAGAAATTACAGGAATGATGCAAAGCCAGTTAGGAAAAGATCATCCGATGGCGTGCCGATACTTGCCAAATATTGGAATGAGTGGGGCGGCACTGAACGAGGTTACCACGTTTCCAAGTGAAAGTTTTCATCGTGAAGTTTTTGTGGGCGAAGGCAAGGTGGATTGGCACAGTCTTACTTGGCAGCAAAACCCGACTCAGTTTCACATTGTTAATGCCATCGCTGCGCTACCGATTATTTCGTACTTACCCTCAGTGGTGACAAAAGGCAGTGTGAATTTAACCTTAACGGATCGACCAACTCGAGTACTTAAGGTCTGACTCATCATGAAATAAAAACTGTTTGCTTTGTGGGCAGTGGCACTATGGGATGTTACAACTCACTTATCGCTGCGTTGGCAGGTTATCAGGTGATTTTGTACGATGTGTCAGCGCAAAATTTAGCGGCTACAGATTTGAAATACTCACAATTTGCAGAACCAATGTTAGCTGCGGGTACGATAAACCAGCAAGATTTTACGCTGGCTATGCAACGAGTGACCTTAAGTGGTGATGCGACTACGGCATTAGGCTCGGCAGATTTAGTCAGTGAATCGGTGTTTGAACAGCGAGATTTAAAACGCAAAGTGCTTAAAGAAATAGAAAATCATTGCCAAGCCCACTGTATCATTACCACCAATACGTCGGCATTATTAGTTTCTGAACTGGATTCGTCACTTGAGGATGGCAGTCGATTCGCGGCGCTTCATTCTTATCTCGGCATCGCCTTAATGGATATTGTGGGTGGTCCACGGTGCGAGCCCAAAACATTGCAGACGTTAGTGCGCTATGTGAAAAGTTTACATTGCCAACCGCTGCTGTTAAAAAAAGAATATCCCGGCTACTTACTCAATGCATTGCTGGGCTCTTTTTTTACCGGCGCCATTTTATTGGTTTCTAATGGTGAAGGCACTATTGAAGAAATTGATCGCGCTTGGTTGGCTCATAGTGGCGGTGCCATGGGGCCCTTTGGTTTGATGGATTATATCGGTTTAAAAGTGATATATGACAGTTGGGGCGACGAAAAAATAGATGCCCACGAGCAAGTGATTTCTAAACGCGTCACCGCCTATTTAGAACCTTTTATGGAGCGAGGTGAGCTGGGTATGAGTACAGGAAAAGGTTTTTATGGCTACCCACACGCCAGTTGGCAGGCGCCTGAGTTCATGCAAAACAAGGATATTCCTAAACGACTTTATAAGGCGTTAAGCACGGTCATCATACAACGGGCCATTTTGGTATATGACGCGGGCGTCGCCGAACGGGAGATGATTGATCAAACCTGGGTGACCGGCGTTTCAATTGCAAAAGGACCGTTTGCCATGTTTAACGAATGGGGCGTTACAGAATTTGATGCCTTATCAAAGACAACACAAGGTGCCATTGCGTTACATTCAGAAGAGCAAATGAACGCCATCCAAGCGTTTATCGAAGATTGCCCCTTAGTCGTAGCTAAGCGTGATCAAATTAACTAAATTTAAAAAAGGAGTAAAAATGAAAAAAGCAATATTGGTAATGTTAATTATGACATCAATGTCTTTTGCACAAGATGAGACAGTGTCTCCATGGAGTGTGTATGGAGGCTTTACATCAATGGGAGTAGGAGAAGAAATGTTTATAGAGGATGATGTGGATGTAGAGCTAGGAAGAACCAATGGATTTACACTAGGATTTGGTTATGCTCTTAATGAAAAAGTCACTATAGGTGCAGGGCTCGGGCAAAGAGGGTTCAGTGTAGATGTTCCTGATTTATTTGGAGGAGATACTGGATTTGATTCTAATATAGATGCAAAAGCTAAGGTGAAAGGTGTTGAGTTTTGGATGTCTTATACTTTAATGGATAGTGGAAATTTTTCATTATGGGCAGGTCCACTTTATGCGCATTTATACCAGAGTACAGGATCATTTGCAGGAGCGTCTGAATCTGAGAGTATTACAGATTCTGATTACGGTATAATGTTTGGAGGTTCAGTTCCTTTAAGAGGAAACATCAGTATAAATGCAGGTTACTATCGTTCGCTAGATAATCACGAAATAGAAGGAATGAATAATTTTTTCCTTGAATTAGGATATCAGTTGTAGCTTAAAATCTTCTGACGACAAAGCAAGGGTTACTTCGGTAGCCCTTTATTATTTCTATACCTACTTATAATACCTCATACTTAATCATTAATTGATACGACTTAT
>CAWVTC010000172.1:0-3132 GCA_963933025.1 uncultured Dehalococcoidia bacterium
TTAAGAGTCAGAAACCCGATAGCAACCGGCATACCACTGAGCATCATTAAAGTCAAAAGAGAGAAAAAGAATACTAAAATATTTAACCACTCGTAATCCATATTAATTTCTTTTTATTTTTTAAACATATTTTTGTCCATCAGACGCCTTTTCACGCATAGTTTTTTCTGGATTTTTTTCA
The DNA here is from genome assembly GCA_963933025.1 of uncultured Dehalococcoidia bacterium. Classification (GTDB taxonomy): domain Bacteria; phylum Chloroflexota; class Dehalococcoidia; order Tepidiformales; family Tepidiformaceae; genus JAKUNN01. Next base: position 182 of record CAWVTC010000172.1, read on the forward strand.
GTCAAGTAAAGTCCAAGTCGAAGAGCAAACGAGAACGTAAGTAAGGCAGCCCCAATCGGAATAATAGAGTAAGGCCAAATTCTTGGAATGCGCCAGATACGTGGCATTGCTATATTGTTCTGAAAGTAACCGTATGCAGCGATACAAGTGTACCAAGTAAAAATTGCACACATTGCCATTGCTAAAAAGGAAACTAAGATTCCAATTTTGCGTTGCAGAGGTATTGGCATTGAATCGATTAAGATCTCGATTCTGACATGCCGGTCTTGAAGTAGTATCCAAGGAGCACCTAGAAAAGTTATCCAAACCAGTGAATACTCTGAAAGGTCGAAAGACCATGGCGACGCAACACCAAAAAGATTACGGGCCAGAACGTCGTAGGTGATCCAGAAGCTCATCGCTAGGGTCAAAAAAGCTGCAAAAGCGGCTAAAACAGCGGCAATACGCTCAAATTGTCTGTGAATAATATCAAGTTTAATTGTGTCTCTTAGAGAAAATAGGAGATCTGCAGCTCTCTTTTTCCTTTAATAAGAACTGCAGATGATATTAATGGATATTTTCTTACCAATTATCCAGCCTTGTCAAACAAGGTCTTCAATCGAGGACCTTCCTTAGAATCCAATTCTATTATCTTTGACCATAGTTTTTCTTCAGTCAAATTTAAGAAGGATTGTGCCTCAGTATTAGGGAGTGATACTATTTCAACACCATGTTTTCCCATTTCGGCATGTTCAGTATCACGTTTCTCTTTAGCCCACTTTGCTCCAATTGCATCTGCTGAACGAGAAGCTTCTACAAGAACCCCTTGTAGTGAAGACGGTAGACTTTTGAAGGAACTTGGATTCATTAATGTTGCCGTCCTTAATTGATAAAAAGTAGGTGCTAAAATGTATTTTGCTTGCTCGTAGAATTTGAAATCTAGAAGGCCGATATCAGGCCAACCTAGTCCATCTACTACACCTCGCTCCATTGATGTATATGCTTCAGCGGGTGATGTGGTAACTGGGATAGCTCCCATAGATTCCAAGATGGGGTCATAGAGAGGGATAGAGCGGATTTTCTTACCCTTAAAGGAAGACAAATTATTTGGCTTAAACCGAACTTGAAAAACATAACCAACACCACTTAATGGAATTCCCAGAAGCATTACACCGCGTTGTTTCATTAGAATTTCAGCATAAGTATTTAAAACACCAGTATTCCGCAATTGCTCCACAGAGGCATTGCCACTTGCCAGTGAAACTGATGTAGGCATAGCTCCAGCGAAGTAAGAATTCGCTGAGTGGCTCATATCGAAAACGCCATTGGCAACAGCCTCAGGAGCATCAAATCCTCCAATTACATCTGAGCCTCCTGCATATTCAATTTCCAACTCTCCTCCTGACATCCTATCAACTTCAGCAGCTAGAAAATCATATGGTTTGCCCCAAACTGTATTTCGATTAATGAATGCTATGTATCGTAATTTTCGTTTCCCTGCAGAGTATGCTGGAGCTTGACCTCCTAAATATAAAGCTCCGGTAGCTGCTGCTGCTGAACCTTTCAAAAAGGAACGCCGACTCAATTGACGTTTATTTTTATTTGAATTATACATTTTACCTCTAATTTAAGTTAATATAAATAATAATAAATCGATTTTTTTCTTCCATATGGAATTACGTCATATATACCTCCTGTCTCAAAGTTTTAAAATATTTTTAATGACAAATTTGGAAAAAAATAATTGTTATTTACAAATAATCACACAACTGCCATTTTCGCCATCACTCTATCAGGTGTTGCTGGAATATCGCATACCCACGCTCCAGTTGCATCTGCGATACCATTTACAATTGCTGGTGTTATTGAAAGACCAGGGTGCTCAGCCATACTTTTTGCTCCAAAAGGGCCGCGTTCAAGCGGGTCTTCGACATAAAGTCTTGTAACCTCCTTTGGTATTTGATTTATGGAGACTAGGCCGTAGTCCTTAAGTGTTGGTGGGTTATCAGGATGGAATTCTTCAGATAAAGCAAAGCCAACTCCAAAAGCAATCGCACCATCTATCTGTCCATCAACAGCATCAGGATTGATACGAGTTCCTGGGTCACACACGTTAACATGATTAAGAAGTATTACTTGACCTGTTTTAATATTGACTTCTAATTCTATGAGACCCGCATTATAACCATATAGGATCGTTGGAGCTTCACCACTCCATTTTATTTCGGATTCAGATAGACTTTTTTCACCTTTATCCTTAAAGTACTCCGCAATTTCTAAAAGGGAAACTTCCGTTTCAGAATTTGAAAGTCTTACACAATCATTCTCGACTTTGATCAGTGAATGCTCAACATTTAGTATCTCAGAGGCGGCATAACATATCCGTTCACGCAACATCTCTGAAGCAATTTGAACTGCCTTTCCCGTTCCCACAGTTGTAATGGAGCTAAAAGTCGGCACCGGATAGGGAGCGCTTAAGGTGTCACCTAGTGTCACTCGGACTGATTTCATTGATACACCAACAGAGTCAGCAGCGATTTGAGCAAATTGTGTTGTAGGTCCTTGACCTTGTTCTACTGTACCTGCCATAACATGTACCATTCCATTATCGTCCAATTCACATCCTGCTGAAATAGTAGTTTTTAAATATCCAATATTGCGCCAGCCACAAGCTACTCCAAGACCAGGTCTCCATGCATCTAATACCTTTCCTTTTTTCTTCTGTATCCGTTTTTTTGCTTCTTCATAATAAGGTTTTAGTGCCTCAAGTTCTTTAACCATAGAAACACTTTCAGTTAAAGTCTGACCAGTAGGTATTTTTGACCCGGTACGGATTGAATTTTGAAGCCTAATATCTATGGGATCAATCTGAAGTTTCTCTGCAAGTAGATTAACCTGAGATTCATAGGCTAAAGGCAGATAATTACCGTTTGTTCCTCGCAAAGGAACATAACGTGGCCCATTAGTCATTA
>CAWVTC010000173.1:0-3092 GCA_963933025.1 uncultured Dehalococcoidia bacterium
TAAAGGGCAACCATTACGCAAAAGCTGCACTCGATGTTGCAATGCATGATGCTGTTGGCAAAATTTACGGTATTCCTTGTTACCAACTCCTTGGGGGTTTAGTTCGTAGTAAAATCCCAGTTGCTCACAGCATTGGTTTAATGGAGGTTAAAGAAGCAGTCCGTGAGGCACAAGAGGTAGTCGATGAAGGACTTAGGGCACTAAAAGTTAAGATTGGCAACGACTTCCATCGCGATATAGACATAATTAAGCAAATTAGAAATGCAGTTGGTCCAGACATTAGCATCCGTGCTGATGCAAACCAAGGCTACCGATCTTGGAAAGAGGCACTACGGGTTACCAAAATACTTCAAGAGTTCGACATCATTGCCATGGAGCAGCCCTGCGAGGGACTTGAAAACATGGCCCGAGTTTGTAAAAACACTGAAGTTCCAATCATGGCTGACGAAAGTGCATGGGACCATTTCGACGTTTTAAGATTAGTCCAGTGGGAAGCAGCCGACTGGATTTCATGTTACTACACTAAAGCGGGAGGTTTTTTAAAGGCGAAGAAAGCCCTTGCAATAGCCGAAACTGCGGGAATGCGGGCAGACGTAAACGGTTCCGCTGAATTCGGTGTTGGTAACGCGGCCAATCTTCACCTAGCCGCATCTAGTGCGATTGTGAATGTACCAGGCACCATTCCTATCACACAAATCTCAGAAAATCCAGTGACCAAGGTGGCAGGACGCAAATATACTGATGACATTGTCACTGAATCCTTCAAATACGAGGACGGTCATCTTATTGTTTCAGACAAGCCAGGGCTCGGTGTTGAGCTTGATGACAAGAAGATCGAAAAATACCGAACAGGTTGAAATATAGACAATCACTCAAAAGCAGAGACTTGGCAGATAACCAAACTTCCAATGTGGCTATTCTCGGTGCTGGTAACGGTGGACTTGCAGCTACAGTAGATCTTACAATTCGTGGATTTTCGGTGGGGCTTTGGAGTCGGAGGATTGAAACTTTGCGTCCGATACAAAATCGAGGAGGAATTGAATACTCAGGTGTGTTTGGGGAAGGCTTCATTGAACCAACACTTGTAACGAAAGATCTTGGCGAAGTACTGTTTGAAGCTGAGTTAGTTATAATAATGTTGCCCACAAGTGCACATTTTGAAATAGGGGAATCTCTTGCTCCCTTCCTAACTAAAGAACAAACAGTATTGTTGGCACCAGGACATACTCTTACCATCCTTCCGGCAGCCCTTCATGCGGGAGGAGTGATTTCACCAGAATTTTGTGAAGTTGGTACACTCCCCTATATTTGCCGAAAAGATGAATATGCCCATGTAAAAATTTCTAAATGTTCCGATTATCTTCCCTTTGCAGCTTTTCCTATAAATCGGACTGATGAGATGTTTTCATTGGTTCAAAAAGTTTTTCCTAAGATTCATGCATTGGCATCTCCTTTGGGGACTGTTTTCACCTACATGAATGCAATTCACCATCCCCCGGCAACTATCTGTAATGCCGGTAGAATCGAGAATACTGATGGTGATTTTTTCCATTATTTTGAAGGAATTACTCCCTCGGTTGGACATCTGATAGATTATTTCGACACGGAAAGACGAGCAGTAGCGATGGCTTTAGGAGTAGAAACAAAGACATTTGTCGACCATTTTTACAAGATGGGTTACACCACTGATGAGGCACGTGAAACAGGCCTTGCTTACGAGGCTTTTCATCAGAGTGTACCCGATCGCTTCATTAAAGCCCCCAAAAGTCTAGATCATCGATTTCTTGATGAAGACATTCCTTATGGTTTAGTTTTGCTTTCTGAACTAGGGAGTTTAGCAGGAATTAAAACTCCTTCCATAGATGCAATGATTCATTTGGCAGAGGTTTGTACAGGGAAACCGTATAGTATTGAGGGTTTGACACTTGAACGACTAGGACTTAAAGATAAAAATGTTGACGACCTAAATCACATTCTTAATAATGGGTTCTAAGATCAACTTTTTTAGAAAGATATAATAATGAATGTAAAAATCGGAATAAGCTTTGATGGTTTTAGTACATTTTCTGAAACACTTGAAATAGCAAAACAATCAGAAATTTTCGGAATGAAAAGTTTGTGGATGGCACAGCATATGGGCTACCGTGAGGCAATTGTTACTTCTACTTCGTTCCTAATGGCTACTAAAAAAATTAACGTTGTCCCAACTGCTATCAGTCCTTATCTATGGCATCCAACTCCTACAGCAATGAGTCTTGCAACAATGGCAGAAGCGACACCTGGTCGTGTCGGAGTAGCAATTGGAGTCGGTAATCCACTTTTTCTTCAGGAATCAGGTGCGAAACTTGTAAAGCCACTTCGAGTAGTCCGCGAATACATTGAGGTACTTCAAGCATTATGGTCTGGTGATCAAGTTTATCATGATGGGTTTTTATACAAGCTTGAAGGTGCACGTATGGCATTTAAGCCTCAAAAACCAATTCAAATATATATAGCAGCAATCAAGGATGGAATGTTAAGTTTGTCAGGTCGTTTAAGTGATGGTGTTGTATTATCAGCAGGACTATCATCTGCTTTTGTACGTCGCTCGCTTGACATAGTTGATCAAAGTTTAACTAAGTATGATCGCGAACAGAAAAAGTTCACCCGTGCTGGCTTTTTATTTTTTGCTTCATCTAAGAATGGAAAAGAAGCTATAGATGTTTTGCGCAGCAAGCTTGCTTTCACATTGAGGAACCGTTTTCTCGACGATAACATTAATTTTTCAGGAATTCCGATAAATCAGGGAAAAATAATCGATGCTGTTGCTAGAAGGGATCTAGATGAAGCACAAAAGTTGGTGCCCGATGAGGCTGTAGAAGCATTTACTATTGGGGGTACACCAAGTCAATGTAGAGACCAGCTAAATAAATTTATTGAAGCTGGGCTCAATGAAGTGGTTTTAATGATGGTAGGTACGAAAAAACAGAAGGCTTTTTCTCTGTCAGTAGCACGTGAATTTATAGATTCTGGCATTTAAGACGACTCCAAAAATTTTAATAATTAATAAATCATTACATCGAAAGAAAACTAAACAGATACTCTAGGAAAAC
>CAWVTC010000174.1:0-3059 GCA_963933025.1 uncultured Dehalococcoidia bacterium
ATTAGTGTATAGGTAAGGTCTGTGATAAGATTTATAGCAATATACATTCCCGCAATTACCAGTAATATACCTTGAATAGTAGGGTAATCCCGTCTCATTATGGAAGTAACTATCAAACTCCCAAGCCCAGGGATCCTAAAGATACTCTCTGTTACGACAGCTCTAGACAATATGTTCATAAAAGTGAAACTAGTTACTGTTACAACGGGTATGGCGGCATTTCTGAGAGCGTGTTTAAGAATCACACTCCGTTCTCGAAGACCCTTTGCCCTTGCAGTATTGACATAGTCTTTTCCCAACACGTCCAGCATAGCAGATCTCGTTAATCGGGTTATAAGAGCAGAACTGGGCAGTCCCAGTGCTAATGCTGGTAAAATAAGGTATTTAATATTTGTGATATCACCAGAATCAAGGATCGACTGATAGCCTGAAGTTGGGAAGATTTGGATCTTAACTGAGAATAGGAGAATCAGCGTAAGCCCTAGCCAGAAACTTGGTATTGAGGCACCAAGAAGTGCGGAAGTCAAGGAAACTTGATCGATCCATGAATTCCGCTTCACGGCAGCGATAACTCCTGCACATATTCCGATGACTAGTGAAATTCCGAGAGATAGGACTGCCAATAAAAGACTTGGTCCCATTGCTCCCAAAATCAAATCCAAGACAGGTCTATCAAAAAAGATCGAGCCACCAAGATCACCTTGTAGAAGTTTAAAAAACCATATCTGGAATTGTACGTAGATTGGTTTATCAATGCCCATTTCTTTTTCCAACTGCGCAATTGTTTCGGGTGTAGCCTCGTCCCCAAGCATGACTACTGCAGGAGATCCTGGAATAAGGTGCATCAAAATGAATGCAAAAAGTGCCACAAGCATTGCCGTAGGCAAAAGAATAACTATTCGTCGTAGAGTATATGGTATAAGTCCCATGGAATGTTGATCCTTACTTCACTTAAAGTTCTTGGTCGATGAGACCAACTGCACGGATTCTATAAAAGAATTAACTCAACTTTCAAGTTGGGAAAGTTGAGTTAATTATAAAAAACCTGGTTATTCGCTAAATGTGGGTAAAAGGTGTAGCCCAGGGAGGACTCCAATGGGCAGCATCGCTTCCAAGGATGAGCCCATAAGTATTTTACATTCTTGGAAGAGATCCCTTATGAGGTTGGAGACGTTGGATGACCCTGATCTCGTGAGAATTCACTTTTAAAACAACTATTGGTTCTCCAAATATATTTAGTATTATCCAAGATAAACAGAGTAAATGAAGTTTTTTTTCTTCTCCGTCTACTACTCTGCAAACCACGCATTCCAAAAAACCCAACTATTTGCTCTCCAACTAAACGCCGGATCGACAGCTCTCAGTTTCGTGGAAACCGCTCCAGTAAAAAAATGCTTCCCCGTTAGTATCCAGGGTATTTCTTCATACATAAGCAATTGTAGATTTTCCCACGCCTTAGCTCTAGCTTTTGGTTCCGTTTCTCTAGCCAACGCTTGCATGTATTTGTTTTTTCCTCCAGTATCCCACCAGCCCGGATAGACGAAGAGAGACATAGCGAGTGGTTCCGGCTCGATAATAGACCTCGTAAAGAACATGTCCCATTCGTCCGGATTCTCAATCTTTTGACGAACTGTTGGCCAGTCATAAAGTTGGAGGTCGATATTGAACCCCGCTTTCCTAAGTTGATCCGTAATGATCACACCTTGATCGTAATGGGCGCCGAACTGCTTCGTGGTAACATACCGCAATGGCTCGTTCGAATAACCTGCCTTTTTCATCAGTTTCTTTGCTTTCCCAAGAGCATTCTGATCGTATAGCTCTGTCCCAGCATTGGTATGCCACAGAGTTCCTTCAGGGTAGTAAGCACCAGATTTGTCATAAAACTCAGGATCTGCATAGGTAGCAATCATAATAGGATCCATGTCGAGACTCGCCAGTATTGCACGGCGCAATTCAAGATTTGCAACCCCTTTATCGAGATTGAAATAAAGAAGATTATAACCCGGGAAGACGTATTTAAAAGGCTTCGCCATAGGCATTAGTTTCACTTGTGGGAAATGATCTGCTTTAATCCGCGTCACGAAGTCGAATTCTTGAACTTCAAGTCCCGAGAGCCTAGTCCCCATTTCTTTAACCGGTAAAAGCCGGATTTCATCAAAATATGCAGTTCTTTTCCCAGCGTATCCATCTGCAGGGTCATCGTGGGAGGTATAGTCATCAAAACGCACTATGCTTATGTAATCACCAGGGGCCCATTTATTAAATTTGTATGGTCCTGTTCCGATATAGTCACTTCTTTTTATTGGACTAGCTTTATACTTCTTTGCGATCTTTGCCGGAACTATGATACACGCATGCCTTGACCTAGCTAAATAGGTTAGTATGGGAGAAAAAGGTTCCGATAGACGAACCTCCACTGCGTAAGTACCATTAGCAACTACTTTGTCAACATACTCAAAAACATTTTTCCCTTTTGCAGAGTAGTTCCCCCAGCGGTTCATTGAAGCCACAAAATCGGCGCTGGTCATTTCATCCCCGTTGTGGAATTTTACTCCTTTTCTCAGCCTCATTTTGAGGAGTTTTCCGCTGTCTTCAAAATTGTAACTTTCAACTAAGAAAGGTACTGGACGATATTCCGCATCAAAGGCAAACGGCGTTTCAAAGATGTGTTTCGAAAATTCCCCTACTGGTGAAGAAGAAGTGGTCATACTATCCAAAGTTGCTGGTTCACCTGTGGCAGCAATTCGCAGAACTCCACCATGGCGACCTGTTTGAGCTCCCCATGCTTCAAAACTTAAAACCAACACTACGAATGCAACTAGAAATATTGAATAAACTGAATTTTTATAGATAAACATTAGCGGGTCCTCCTTACAATTTTGAGTTTACTATGATGTCACAATTTTTTAATTGCTAATTTTACTTCAACATAGAGGTTTAAATTATCCTCTTCCGGATTCAAAATAAAAAATTAAATGTTTTTTCGGCTTAAACCCGAAACTGAGAAATCTGAAATGTATTTATCAGATTCGGAGACTATAATAATAAATAATTGTTGT
>CAWVTC010000175.1:0-3041 GCA_963933025.1 uncultured Dehalococcoidia bacterium
AAACAGCGCCGTGCGGTGCAGGACTGGGGTCAGGTAAGTTCTGAATAGTCAGAGGTCCTTGGAACCTTTCGTAGACTGTTGCTCTCATTTCGGATGTTCTCCTTTTATGATTGAGAATTATCTAATCATTTAACCAGAATTTATGTTTGGACCTAGTAGGCAAGCTTATTAGTTAGAAAGTGAGAAGCCATAATATTTGTTCTGTGAGACGTGCTCACAAATGTTTCGATATTTGTCAGCGCCACCTACGTAGGGCATGAATACTCGTGGCTTGCCAGGTATGTTAGTTCCCATATACCAGGAATCGCCATGAACATATAAGGTATCTTCTGCTACTTCATTGACGTGCTGTACCCAATTTTTCTCTGCTTCATCAGTGGGTTCTATCAGGCTGTATTGATTTTCAGTCATATATTGAAGACAGTTTGTAATCCAGTCTGCATGCTGTTCAATTGCAAGTAGCACATTTGAAAGTACTGATGGACTACCAGGGCCGGTAATCATAAAAAGGTTAGGAAATTTAGACATAGAAATCCCTAGGTACGTTTGGGGCCCCTCTGCCCATCTTTCACTAAGTAATGTCCCATCGGAGCCCCGAACATCAATATTTAGTATAGGCCCAGTCATTGCATCGAACCCGGTCGCAAGTACGATACTATCTAGCTTGAAGAAGCCTTCACTAGTTTCTATACCTGTAGCTGTGATTTCCTTGATTGGGTGGGACTTAATGTCAGCGAGAGTGACATTTGGTTTGTTGAATGTTTCGTAGTAGTTGGTATCGACACATAAACGTTTCGACCCTAGAGGATAGTTTCGTGGACAGAGTAGATCAGCTGTAGCCGGGTCCTTGACCACTGCACGAATTTTCTTGTGTACAAAAGCGGATACCACATCATTGCTATCACGATTTTTCATGATATCGGCGAAGGCATTCCACATAATGAGCCCACCATATTTCCAGCGCCGTTCCAATTCCTCTTGTTGTTGAGAACTCGTGAGATCGACAGCATTCTGGTCACTATCCATATTTATGATTCCAGAAGATGATTGTTCGGCTTCAACTCTCAGTTTTCTATAGTTGTCTTTCCATTGTTGCTGTATTTCTTTGGCCAGTGGTTTGTTCCATGCAGGGATACTGAAATTTGCTGTTCGTTGAAAAATAGTTAAATGTTTAGCCTGTTCAGCTATTAGTGGAATGGCTTGTGTCGCCGATGAACCTGTTCCGATCACGCCAACTGTTTGTCCTGTGAAGTCGACTGTTTTATGAGGCCAGAAGCCAGTGTGGTAGCAGTTTCCTTCGAATGTTTCTAGGCCAGGGATAGAAGGTGAGTGAGGAGATGATAGACAACCTAGTGCCATGATTACGAATCTAGCTATAAATGTCTGATTCTTTGATGTAGTGACCAACCATCGATGATTGTTCGCTTCAAAAGTGACCTTCAATACTCTGGTGTTAAATTGAATATCCTTTTTAAGGCCAAACCGTTCAGCGACATGTCTGGCATATTCCAGAATTTCGGGCTGAGAGGCATACCGTTCCGTCCATACCCATTCCTGCTCAAGTTCTTCAGAGAATGAGTAGGAATAAGCCATACTTTCAACATCACATCGTGCACCCGGATATCGATTCCAATACCACGTCCCACCGACGTCACTTCCGGCTTCGAATACGATGGTTTGTAATCCTAATTGTTTTAGTTTGTAGAGTTGGTAAAGACCAGCAAATCCAGCGCCTATGACAACTGTGTCCAGTACGGGTTTACTGCCAACGGGCTTATTTTTCTGATTCGAAATCATCTAAATTCTGGCTGAGTGTTGTAATTGCTAGTATTATTAGTGAAGATATATCTGATATATTTCCACGGTATACCTTAAGTTGTTGGTTTGCGTCTAGCACTAATTGTCAGTTCAAAGGTATTGATCTATTTTATTAAATCTCACGCTGAGAGATAAACAATTTTGTTATCTATATAAGGAGATAAAAACCAAATGATGTCATCTAGATTTGTAATAGCTCTTGGAGCTATAGGTTTGTTGGCAGTCGGAAGCACTCAAGTAAGTGCGAGTGGGGAGCTTAATGTGTTGACCTGGGAAGGTTATACCGATCCAAGCTTTGTCGAGCCATTCGAGCAAGCTTCGGGCTGTAAGTTGACCGCAACTTATGTAGGATCCAATGATGAATTTCCGGCCAAATTGGCAACAGGTGGGGGAGCTTATGATCTGGTTTCACCGTCGGTCGACACAACTTCTATTCTTAGAAAGATGGGTCTTGTTGAAGCATTGGATAGTTCTAAACTGACTTACTGGAATGATTTATACGAAGCTTTCCGAGATCACCCGGGAGTTTCCCATGGAGGACAGGTATATGGTGTGCCTGTGGCTTGGGGCTCGATAGCATTCATGTATATGAAGGATAAGTTTCCAACACCACCGACCTCTGCGTCGGTTATGTGGGACAAGAATTTATCTGGAAAAATCTCTATGTGGGACGATAAAACCTCGATCTATATTACAGCGCGGATGCTATTTGGCAAAGAAGTAAACGTATATGATCTTTCGGACGACCAGCTCGAAAAGGTCAAGGAAAAACTGATCGCACAGAAGCCCTTAATTAGAAAATACTGGGCCACCGCTGGTGAACTTGTAAATCTTTACGCTAACGGTGAAGTGTGGATTTCAAATACGTGGGGTGGCTATCAATCCGCGCTACTTGCTGAGCAGAATATAGAAATGGTTGAATTCCTTCCCGAAGAAAATGCCGATGGCTGGGCGGATGCCTGGCAGATGGTTAAAGACACACCAAATGCAGACTGTGCACTGAAATGGCTCAACTATGTGATAAGTCCTGAAGGACAATGTGGTGTGGTTGGGGTAACGGGCTACTCAGGGTCAAATCCAGTTGCGCTTAAGGGTTGTTTGAGCAGCGATCAATTCACTGCTCTTCACCAGGATGATTTTGGCTATATCAACTCTCTCGATCTTTGGAGGGAGCCTGCACGGGTCGGTAAGTACATCGAGATTTGGAATGCAGTAAAAGCAGC
>CAWVTC010000176.1:0-3039 GCA_963933025.1 uncultured Dehalococcoidia bacterium
TTGAGGAGGAGGACCCGATAACACATTTAAAATTTTACCAAAACCAACTCAGTAAATTAAATAATAAAATTAGAGGAGTAATCATGAAAAATCTTGTTATAAAATCAATCACTGCATTCACTGTGGCCGTTGTATTTCTGCTAGCGTCAACGACATTTGCTGGAGAAAAAGTGCTGAAACTGGCCAGCTTTGTACCCCCGATATATGTGTTGCACAAACCAATCTTCCTGAAGTTTGCGGACGATCTTTCTGCTGCGACTAACGGATCCGTCAAAGTAAAGATTTATCCCTCTGGAGAATTGGGCAAGGGACCGGCAGAGCAATATATGAGGGCAGCTAAGCGTATCGCTGAGATCACCTACGGTCTACCGGGATACACCTCACCGATGTTTCCTCGAAATCTGCTTATTGAACTCCCTGGAGTAACGCATGGACACCGCGATGCTACGGAGAAAATCTGGAAAGTGATGGACAAGCACCTGATGGGTGAATACAAACTAACCCGTCCTCTGGCCGTCTTTGTGACGCCTCCGGCAGTTTTCATGATGCGTAAAAAGCCGGTGCGCGGTCTAGCTGACCTTAAGGGATTGAAAATTCGGGTGGCTTCCAAATCCGCTGCAACCATTATCGAAGCTTATGGTGCAACTCCTGTACAGATGCCAGCCAACAAGGTCTATACATCGATGAGTACGGGTGTAGTGGACGGCGCGCTAATGGGGTCAGATTCACTGTTGATCTTCAAACTCATTGAGCCGACAAAATATGTCACGGTTGGACTTCCGGAAATGCCGACAACTATCTTCCTCGTGATGAATGAAAAAGCTTACAACGAGCTATCATCAAGCGAGAAGTCTGCATTGGATTCGCTTACAGGGCTAGGGATGAGTATACGTGCAGCAAATGGTTTGGCTGCGTTTGGCAAAATAGCGCTAAAGAAATTCTCGGGAATTAGTGGTAAGGAGATCATCGAACTGTCAGCAGCAGAAAGGGCGAAGTTTGATTCTGCAGCCGCACAAGGTGTGAAAAATGTCATCCGGGATCAGAAATCCAAAGGTATTCCAGCAGATCAAATTGTTGCAGCTATGAAGAATTGATTGATCTAGAATTACGAATTAAGCAGTCGACTTTAAAGCTTTTGGATCTTCTTGCCAGCTTGTTAGCGTTGCTCGCAGGAGTGGTACTGTTTCTGTTGATCTGTATGATCTTTACTGATGTGATTTCTCGCTACCTGCTCAATGCACCTATTTTAGGTGTGGAGGACACTTTACAAATGGGAATGGTGGCAGTGATCTTTGGTGCTGCACCCTACGTTTGGCGACATGCCGATCACATAGTGGTCGATCTTCTTCCCGAATATCGGCTTGCATGGCTAAGGATTGTGCGAGAACTTAGCATACGACTCCTGATCATCGGTCTGATGGTACTATTGGCATGGCAAGCATGGATTAGCGCCGAGGAAGCAAAGTTTTTCGGAAATGCCACCAACATGATCGAAATCCCTTACCAGCCTTTTTATTGGATGATTACAGTATCCACCGCTTTCCATGCGATAGTTGCTGTCATTGAGACTTTCTGGATCTGCATCGGAGAGGGAATCATTCCACCTCCCACTGACGATCCATTCGCAGACGAAGCATAATGGACCCGATCTACATAGGTATTACGGGCACAGTTCTGGTTCTTGTGTTAATGAGTCAACGTCTCCCCGTAGCCTTTGCAATGATGGTTGTTGGCCTGGTTGGGCATGGTATTCTCGATGGCTGGTCTTCGGCGTTCTCGACTTTCATCACAGAAACATGGAGTACGACTACCTACTATGAACTGGTCGTCATTCCGATGTTCGTGATGATGGGAAATGTCGCCAGCATGTCAGGAATGAGCCGTGACCTTTATAACACTGCTTATGCATGGGTAGGGCATTTCCGGGGTGGGCTTGCTCATGCAACCGTGGTAGGCTGCACTGGCTTTGCAGCACTCTCAGGTTCTTCAGTTGCTTCAGCCCTCACGCTTGGGCGGGTAGCTATGCCTGAGATGTCACGGTTTGGTTACAATTCACGCTTGGCGGCTGGGGCTGTAGCAGCAGGAGGGACATTGGGTATTTTGATTCCTCCTTCTACTGGGTTCGTGATTTACGCAATTCTTACAGAAGAATCCGTAGGAAGACTATTTCTAGCAGGAGTTTTTCCCGGTTTACTATTGGCGAGTCTTTTTATGATAGTGATTTTTATCCAGACGCTTTTCTGGCCTCAACTTGGCCCGCCTGCCCCTCCATTTCAGTGGAAGGAACGGCTAGAATCGCTGGGACGAGGAGCAGGAATTATTTTAATTATTTTTGTCTCAATAGGTGGAATTTATGGAGGAATTTTCACCCCGGTTGAGGCCGCTGCGGTTGGAGCGATGCTTGCTATGATCATATCATTTGTAAGGCGCAAGCTAAGCTTTGTCATGCTAAAAAATGCACTTGTACGTACTGTTGGCACCACGGTGATGATCTACTTCATCATCATCGGAGCTAACGTTTTTTCACCTTTCCTGGCACATACCCAGATTCCAGATGTCCTGGTAATAAATCTTATAGAGCTTAATCTGGGCCCAGTGGCTTTTCTGACAATCATCCTTAGTACTTTCATTGTTTTAGGCACATTCTTAGATGGTTTTGCCGCAATGGTATTAGTGCTTCCGATTGTACTACCCCTAATTGAAAGCTCGGCGGTTCCGAATATGCTAGGCTTTGCAAGTGATTCTTCCGATCTGCGGATTTGGTTTGGCGTGATCATGGTGATCATCATTGAGATGGCCTTAATAAGTCCTCCAGTAGGGATGAATGTTTTTGTGGTAAAGGGAGTGGCGCAGAATATCCCTATGCGTGAAATTTATATAGGAATATTGCCTTTTTGGGGAGCTATGATCGTTGCCCTTTTGTTGTTTATTCTTTTCCCACAAATTTGCCTTTATTTGCCAAACAACATGATTCAGTAACTGTTGGAAAGTGGTAAGTTTTACTAATTTGATAACAAACAATGTTTTCCTGGCAAGTGG
>CAWVTC010000177.1:0-3024 GCA_963933025.1 uncultured Dehalococcoidia bacterium
AACTGCGATGGCAGTGGAAGTAATGTCCTGAAAAATTATTTGTTCAATCAGGAGATACATTAAAAAAGTTTCCTTCTGTTTTTGATAGCTTCATTGACTTCTGAAAGAAGTGATCCATCGTTTTTTAAACTACATTTTTCAGATCCTCCGGAACTTTAAGTCCGAATTTCACGAGATTGTCAATATAGCTACCTAGTTTCTTCTTGGTTAAGGTGGTCTTGGTATTGGAGGCAATCACACCTGTGCCGTCGGCTATGCGATTGTACATCCCGAACACAGCTGTAATTTCGACTATGTTCATCAGCGCAGCCTCATCCCATCCTGCCGCGTAGAGTAAGTCCGCATCAGCCTGCACCATTTTTGAAGGAGTTTCAGTGAGTTTCTTGGCATAAGCCAAGGCAGCCTTCATCTTTGCAGATATTTTGGTTGAATTCAGATCATCAACAAGCTGGTCGATCAATCCCTCATCGACCCCAAAGATTTCTGCAATCGCTTTGTGACCTCGATAACAGAACGAACAAGCGTTTATCCCAGATACGAATGCGGCAATGATTTCACGTTCTGCAGGGGTAAGCGGTCCTTCGGACAGCATGATTTCATCGGTCATTTTGAATAGGTATATCGCCATCCGTGGCGACTTACTCATGACATCATAAAGGTGAGGAGCTTCTCCCAGTGAATGCATAAATCCCATTTTTTTCTCCTTAGTTTCAGGTTGAGTATTTAATGACGATAGTGTGTTATTTGTTTCAAATCACACCATCCTGACGCAAAACGTTCATCTCCTCTTTCGTTTTACCCAACAATTTTGTCAGTACTGCTTCAGTGTGTTCGCCCAGCAATGGTACATGTTGAGGTTTTTGTACACCTTTACCACTAAACTTGACTGGTTGCGGCACCAAAGGTATTTTGCCAAACTTACTGTGTATTCCTTGTTCAATCAGTTTTCTAGTTTCCTGATGACTGCTCTCTACAGCCTGGCCTAAAGACCATATGGGCGCACATGGTACTTCGGCTTTAGTAAGGGTTGCTAATATTTCTTCCGAAGTTCTGGACTCCGTCCATTCTGAAATCTCTGTGCGCAATAGTTTTTCGTGATCATTGCGTGCGTTATTGTCAGCGTAACGTACATCATCAGCAAGTCCTGGTTTTCCCATAGCCTGCCCCAGTTTTCGAAAAATTTCGTTTGTAACAACGACTAAAACTATTAGACCATCTTTAGTCTGAAAAGAATCAACGGGATAAGTAATGGGATGACGATTCCCCTCACGCTTTGGCTCTCTATCAAAAAAAAGACTTTGACTAAGTCCCGTGAGGAGCATCGAAAATATAGAATCGAACATTGAAACATCAACCTTTCGTCCTCGACTAGTGTGTTCACGATTATAAAGAGCTGCAACAATGCCCCAGGCAGCAAAAATCCCACTACAAACATCTGCCAACGATTCACCTACTGCGGTGGCAGGTCCATTCCTTGTTCCTGTCAGGTGCATTAAGCCACTCATCGCTTGTATGATAAGATCATATGCTGGCAATTTAACTAGTGGACTGTCTATCCCAAAACCTGAAATACTGGTGTAGATCAGGTCAGGCTTAAGGGCTTTTATCGAATCATAATCCAAGCCCAACCGTTGCATCACGTCTGGACGAAAATTTTCAACCAGTACATCGCATTCTAGAACTAACTGCCTAATGAGTTGAATACCCTCTTCCTTTTTTAAATTGATGGAGACACTTTTTTTGTCACGATTGAGTAGCATGAAGTAGGTACTCTCTTTGTCCTTGAATGGACCAAGTGAACGAGCTTCATCTCCAGAATTCGGCATTTCTATCTTTATTATTTCAGCTCCTAGGTCTGCAAGCATTGATGTGCAAAATGGTCCGGACATCACACGTGAAAGATCTAGAACTCTAACTCCCTGCAGCAAAGGTTCACGCTTACTTTCCAATTTTATTCTATTGCTCCTTCCTCACTGAATTTCATCAAGAGTTTACCAAATGAATTGCGGTCCCGTAGATCACTAAGTGCTTGAGGTAAATCCTTGAAACTATAGTAATTCCAAATGATCGGTTGTATATCACCAGAAACACATAACTGGACCAGATTCTTGCCAATACTTGAGAGCATCTCTTGGTTGTGATCATGGCTCCAGTAAACACCAATGGCACTCGCGTTTTTCAAGAGAAGCCGATGGGCAGGAATGTAAGGCAGATCACCGCTTGAAAACCCTACAATCAGCAAACGTCCCTGCCAAGCCAGACACTTTAAGCTTTCCTGAGTGACCTTTCCGCCTACTGAGTCAAAAATAACATCAACCCCCTTATTTTCAGTGGCTTCCAAAATAGCATGGTACCAATTCTGTTTCAGATAATTGATGGCCATTTCGGCCCCATTTTCTTTTGCAACCCTACATTTGTCATCGGTTCCTGCAGTAGCTAAAACCCGTACTCCCAAATATCTAGCAATCTGAACAGCTGCCAAACCCAAACCACCAGCAGCAGAATGTATTAGTACGTAGTCATTGTTATGTACCTTTAAAACTTTTGTGAACGCTACCATGGCTGTAGTGTAAGAAACCGGTAATGTAACTGCTGAAGATAAAGCTATTGTTTCTGGAACAGCAATTACCATGTCAGCACGGACAATAGCGTATTCTGCAAATCCACCGAATAAAACCTTACTGGCAACCCTTTGCCCCACATCAAACATTACACCTTCTCCAACTTTCACCACTTTTCCAGCTATTTCCTGTCCAGGTGTGAAAGGCTTGGGTGGCTTGATCTGATAGGTATCGTTAATCATCAAAAGATCGGAATAGTTTAGTGCTGCAACCTCCACTTTAACCAGCAATTCCCCTGGCTTAGGCAATGGTATTGGTATATCAACTTGCACCAAACCTTCTATACCTAAATTTTCAGCCACTTGCCAGGAAAACATTGTTTTTTATCAAATTAGTAAAACTTACCCCCTTCCAACAGTTACTGAATCATGTTGTTTGGCAAATAAAGGCAAATTTGTGGGAA
>CAWVTC010000178.1:0-2996 GCA_963933025.1 uncultured Dehalococcoidia bacterium
TTTTATGAGCGTAAGCCTGAAGATGATATAGATAAAAAGAATTTAGATCTTGCATGGCAAGATCCGGGGAAGCTTGAGGTTACGTTACTCGGTTTAGAAAAAGCTCTACGCGAAGATGACAAAATAAAAATGTTTGCTAGACGTGGAGAGGTGGGTAATCTCGAAAATGAGATCGCTAAAGTATTGCCTCTTTTAGCTGATGCTGCTCGCGATGGTTGTCGTGTGCGGCTACTATATGATTTGTGATTAGACGTCGCCGAGCAGTTCAAAATTCTCAAGAGGGATGGAATAAATATGCCAAGGGAATCCCTGCTGCAGTAGCTGGAAGTAGTATTGCTAGAGCATTATTGATCCCGCGTGGTGATGTAATTAGCCGCTTACTTAAAATGGGACCAGGGAAGTCTTATCTAGATATAGGGTGTAATACTGCAGCATACGCTCGGCTGCTTGCTACACGCGCAGATGCTCCTTTTCCAGTAACTGTTGATATTTCGCGAAAAGCTTCGCCGGATCTTCTTGCGTGGCCAGAAAGGCTTCCGTTTTCTGATGGTACGTTTGATTGTGTTACATCATTACATTTGATTAGAAGGCTTGAGGATGATGTTGTGGAAGCATTTGCTTCTGAACTGGCACGTGTTTTGGCTCCTCAAGGAAATGCAATTGTTTTGGATTTTGGCCCAGTTAAATCTCGAAAACTCAATTGCTTGCACAAGTATCTTTTGTCAACAGGTTCCTCTGAGGTGGAGTTGCGTGGATGGGGTCGTTTAGGAGCACTGTTTGCAGAGAAGGGCTTTTTGTCGATTGAATTACTTGAGTTAGGCCCTTATGTAATACCTCCAATTCCTCGGACAGCGGTGCTTTTACGAAAAAGGTAATTTATGGCTCTAGTAAACCAATGATTGTTCCGCTGCGATGAGAAAGGCGAGGTAATCGAGCTCCTAGACCTGTCAGAAGTTCATAGGGAATAGTTTGAATTTTAGACGTTGCTTCATTAGCACTAATTCTTTTGCCTTGCTGCTGTCCTAATAGAACAACTTCGTCTCCAAGTTTTGCCTTGCTTTTGGTTAGATCTATGACAAATGAATCCATGTTAACTGTCCCTACTATTTGACAACGAACTCCCCCTGCTAAAACTATGCCTTGGTTAGTAAAGGATCGTAGCCACCCGTCAGCATAACCGATTGGTATTAGTCCTAAACGGGAAGGGACATCTGCTTTCCAGCGAAGTCCATAACCAACTCCGTCCCCGACATCTATATTACTGACGCGCATAATACGAGCTTTTAGGGATAAGACCGATTCCAATTCCGGTCCTTTTATATTGCCAGGTGTTTCCCCATACAAAATAAGACCACAGCGTACTCCTTGGTAGTGGAGTTCTGATCGTCTTAGCATTGTTGCGCTGTTTGCGACATGAAGAAACTTTATATCTGGCAAAGCGCGTACGATTTCTCGAAATTTAGCCATTTGAAGATCGGTAAAACTATCATCAGATAGGTCTCCATTTGCTAAATGTGTATAGATACCTTCGATTACAATATTTTCATTGTTGCGAAAGTTTTTTTCCAAGCTAATAATTTCCTCGAATGTATTTCCGAATCGATGCAATCCTGTATCTATTTTAAAATGGATAGTAGCGGTTTTGTTAGATGATTTTGCTGCAAGTGCAAGTGCATTCCCAAGTTCAAGGCTGTTACAAGTGATAGTGAGGTCATGTTTAATTGCTAACTCTGCAAATAGGGGGTCTATGGGTCCCATTACAAGGATAGGTTTTTTTAAACCTATCGAACGCAGCTCTATGCCTTCGGTAATAGTGTAAACCGCAAATCTTTCGATTCCCGATTTTTCTAACGTAGGGCCTAACAGCTTGATGCCATGGCCATATGCATTTGCTTTAACAACTGCAATAATTGAAGAATCTTCTGATAAAAGGTCCTTAATCGTGGCGATATTTCTTGAGAGTGCACCAAGATCAAGCTCAATCCAAGCATTGTACTTTTTAACTTGTTCTTTAAGGATGAGAGAGTTATTCATGTGAACTAATATATTAAACTACTCAATTTTCTGCAGTTATGTAAGTAATTTTAAAAAAAAATCCTATCTAAGCTAGCGCGCACGGGGTACGCACGCTAGCTTAATAGGAGAATGTCACCAAAGCGTACTTACCAACCACACCGACGTCCCCGGAAGCGACGTCATGGCTTTCGTAGGCGTATGATGACTCGTGCTGGAAGATTGGTACTTAAGGCGCGTCGAGGTCGAGGAAGACAGCGGCTTTCCGTTTAAGTAGTTAAATGTCAGTTGAGCGTCTACGGCGACGTAAAGATATACAGCAACTATTCCTAAATGGAAGTGTTGTTTCTAGTAAAGTGGCCTTAATTCGCTATGCATTTACAGATTTACCAGTCGCGCGCGCAGCAATTGCTCCAGGAAAACGGCTAGATAAGAGAGCAGTTGTTCGTAATCGTATACGTCGCCGGATACGTGAAGCACTGCGGACATTGCCAATTATGAAGAAACTTGATTTTGTAATAGTTCCGCGACAACATGCCATAAATTTGGGTCCGATTGAAATAGCTCAACTGCTGAGGCAGATGTTTGAAGAAGCTGGGCTATTAGAAAAGGATGATATTCATGACTAGAATTATTATTATGTTAATTAACATATATAAAATTACATTATCTGGATTATTTCCGAATACATGCCGTTTCCTGCCTACATGTTCGAGCTACGCCAAAGAATCTTTTGAGAAGCATGGCCTTTGGAATGGCTTACGACTTACAATCAACAGGATTTCAAGATGCAGACCTGGTGGTGGATCTGGATACGATCCAGTTCCGGATAGTTAATGTTTCACGTGAAACAATTGGGCGGAAATTTCCAGTAAGGTGGTACTCAAGGTAGAGACCTGGTGTGGATTCGGACATGATCCAGTTCCCGGTAGTTAATGCTTTCGATAAAACAGTCGGTGAGAATTTCCAGTAAGGTGGTACCC
>CAWVTC010000179.1:0-2905 GCA_963933025.1 uncultured Dehalococcoidia bacterium
TGATCGGGTGGGCTCAGAAAAATGCTTTGTGGCCAGCGACATTTGGTCTTGCCTGTTGCGCTATTGAGATGATGGCAATGGCTAACTCTAGGTGGGACGCAGCTCGTTTTGGAGCCGAAGTATTCAGAGCATCTCCTAGACAAGCCGACTTAATGATTGTCTCAGGTCGGGTTTCACAGAAGATGGCACCTGTCTTAAAAACAATTTTTGATCAAATGCCTGAACCAAAGTGGGTGATTTCCATGGGGGCCTGTGCATCTTGTGGTGGAATTTTTAATAACTACGCGATTGTTCAAGGTGTAGACCGGGTAGTGCCAGTCGATGTTTATGTTCCAGGTTGTCCTCCAGGTCCTGAAGCTCTACTCTATGGCATTATAAAACTTCAGGAAAAAATAATGAATGAGGCTGGAACGAAACAGGCCGCTAAGAGAGTCGCATGACCAGTGAGGAGATTGTAGAAAAGGTTAAAGCCGGCCAAGGAGAGGCCATCGATTCATTTGAGGTGAATCTGGGTGACGCGGTTATTTTTATAGGTAAAGAATCAATTCATGGGGTTGCTGAATATCTCAAGAAAGATCCCGGTTTAGATTTTGATTACCTTTCTCAGATAACTGGAGCGGATTATCTCAATGAAGATAGGGAGCCTCGCTTTGAGGTGATTTATGAACTCCACTCTATCGAAAAGAATCATTCCATTCGAATTAGAGTCGGGTTAGATGAAGAGGACCCAACAATTCCCACAGTGTCGGATTTGTGGAAGGGGGCCCTTTATCCAGAGCGCGAGCTATTTGACATGTTTGGTTTTCATGTTGAAGGACATCCCAATCTTAGTAGGTTGATCATGCCTGAAGAATGGGAAGGGAACCCTTTGCGAAAAGATTACCCGCTTACAATTGAGGATGTCACATTTACTCATAATAGAGAGTTTAAACAAGATTTGGTGAAGTCTAAGCCACCAACCAGATAATTGGACAAAAATGACTGTCACTGAGCAAGGTCTTCTGGAACGAGAAAAAGATTCGATGACCCTTAATATGGGTCCGCAGCATCCGAGTACGCACGGTGTATTTCGTGTGGTTTTGGAAATGGATGGAGAGTTAGTGGACTCGGCAGAGCCTCATATAGGTTTTTTGCACACGGGGATCGAAAAAACATCTGAAGCGAAACGCTACGTTCACGTGATTCCAATGACCGATCGGCTTGACTATCTAAGTCCTCCGGGGAACAACCTGGCTTTTTGTTTGACGGTGGAAAAACTTTTGCAAACAAATGTCCCTGAACGTGCTAATTATTTACGCGTAATCATGTGTGAGCTTGCGCGTATAGGTAGTCACTTGGTATGGCTTGCAACGCACGCTCTAGATATAGGGGCAATGACAGTGTTTCTGTATTGTTGGCGTGAGCGTGAGATGATTCTTGACCTTAACGAGGAAATCTCAGGCGTGAGAATGATGACAAGCTATATCCGTTTGGGAGGTGTTGCCCAAGATTCTACCCCGGGATGGTTGCAAAGTGTGCGTAAGTTTATTGAATATTTTCCAGCAAAGATTGATGAGTACGAACGTTTATTGACTCGTAATCCAATCTGGATGGATCGCACACAAAATATTGGCGTCATGAGTCGTGAGGAAGCCATTAACTGGAGTATGAGCGGTCCAGTCCTGCGAGCGTCAGGTGTGAATTGGGATTTGCGTAAACAGAGACCTTACTCTGGGTATGAAAATTTTGAGTTTGAAGTGCCGACAGGAAAAAATGGGGATATTTATGATCGATACTTGGTGCGTGTTGCTGAGTTAAGACAAAGCCGCGAGATTGTAAAACAGGCTCTAAAAAAACTACCAGAGGGGCCTTATAAGGTTGACGATAATAAAATTTCCTTACCAAACCGAAAAACACTTAAGTCGAGTATGGAGGCTTTGATTCATCATTTTAAACTGGTGTCAGAGGGTGTTTCAGTCCCCAAAGGTGAGACATATGTTCCAGTAGAAGGGCCTCGTGGGGAAGTTGGATTTTATATCGTTAGTGATGGGAGTAATGTTCCTAGTCGAGTAAAACTGCGAGCCCCATCATTTATGGCTATTCCAGGGATGTGTAAAATGATGGAGGGATGTTTTATTGCTGACGTCGTTGGTATTATAGGGAGTATAGACATTGTAATGGGAGAGGTTGATCGTTGATGTTTGTGTTTACTTCAGAAGACGAAAATAAAATTGAAAAGATTGTTAAAAAATATCCCGTAAAACAGTCTGCCTTGCTACCTCTTCTAACCTTGGTTCAGCGGCGTGAAGGGTATATAAGTCCAGAAGCAATGCAGGCTATTGGTAAAAAGCTTGATTTGTCACCGGGGTATGTCCAGTCAGTAATGTCTTTTTACACAATGTATCACACTGAGCCAACGGGTAAATATATCATTCTTTTCTGCCACAATATCAGTTGTCAGTTAAACGGTGCTGATAATTTGTTTGCTTATACAGGCCAAAAGCTTGGTGTAAGTGAAGGTGGAACAACAGAAGATAAAAAGTTCACCCTTCACAAAGAAGAATGTTTAGCTGCTTGTTGTGGCGCTCCAATGATGCGTATTAATGACACTTTTCATGAAAATCTAACAAAAGAAAAGATTGACCAAATTCTTGATTCTTTACCGTAAACAGAAAACCTATGACACAGATCCTCTTTAAAAATATAGATACAAAAGGCCTTAATTCTATTGGAGTATATGAAAAACAAGGCGGTTATCGGTCTCTAAAAAAGGCTTTTGATAAAAAACCTGAGGAAATAATTGAGATAGTCAAAGCTTCGGGGTTACGCGGTAGAGGCGGTGCAGGATTTCCTGCAGGTTTAAAATGGAGTTTTTTAGCAAAGGATGTTTTTCCTCGTTACCTAGCTTGTAATGCCGATGAAAGTG
>CAWVTC010000180.1:0-2899 GCA_963933025.1 uncultured Dehalococcoidia bacterium
TGCGTAACTATGAGCCAGGAGATCCTTTACGTCGTATCGATTGGAAGGCAACGGCTAAAACCGGTGAAATGCAATCAAAGGTTTATCATCCCTCTGCATCACAGCATCTTTATATTTTTATGAATATTGATACGTTAAACCATTCGTGGGAAGGTTTCTTACCCGAAGAATTAGAGACAACAATTTCTGTTGCAGCTTCGATTGCTGTATGGGCAAACACTCAAAGATATGCAGTCGGTCTTCTTGCTAATGGTTCGCTTCTCGGATCTGATAGTTCCCTCCGTCTTCCGCCTTCTAGATCAAAAAGCCAGTTACCAAAAATCTTGGAATCATTGGCGGCAATTCAGCCACTTACAATGGGGACTTTAGCTAGTAGTGTAAATCGAGAGGTGCAACGCTTGCCGATTGGCTCAACTGTCGTATTGGTAGCTGCATTTATTCCAGAAGATTTGTCTTCTCAATTAAAATATCTACGAAACTTGGGATATCAAGTTAATGTTGTCTTGACTGCTAAACAATTAAATGAGATGGATTTGTTCCCATTACCTGTTCAGGTAGTGGGTGATCGATATCAGGAAGAAGCAATTAAATGATCGCTTCTATTTCAGTTATTTTATTAATTTTTTCGGAAGCCTTAGTTTTGTTTATGATTGGCCGCTTCCTGGGACTCATGCCTGATGAAGTGGCAAGAAACCCAGTCTCTCTAATTGCAATATTTTCAATTACTTCTATTGGTTTTTTCTTGCCTAAATTGGTGGAAAATATTTCTATAAGTTGGGTTAGAAAAGCAGCATTCCCTGTAATAATAGGTTTACTTGCTCTAATAATTTGTTTACGCATTGAATTTGCAGGCGATTTATATCTTTTCGATTTTTCTTGGATTTTAAGACTTATTCGAGCTGAAGCAGATATCGGTGCACATACTGTCGCTTTTTGTGTTTCAAGTATTGTTCTTTTCGTAGCGTGGTTACGTGCTACATATCATGCCTCAAATGGGATAGAGTTAGAAAACCTTCCTCGTGTTGTTGCTTTTCCCTTTTTAATCGTCGCTATTTTGCTAGCAGTTTCCACAGTTGCCGATGTCGGTACAATTACAATTTGGAGTGGTATAGCATATATAGCTTTAACACTTTGCTCACTCGCTGGAGCACAGCTATCTAGGAGCGGTGCAGAGTTTGGTGATGTTCGTGCAGGTGGGGTAACAAGTATTATGCTTGGCCTCACATTAGCGATTACCCTATTTCTTGTAATATTTTCAGGTTTTGTTTTTGAGATACTTGTCGATAACCTAGCACCTTTCTTTACTGGGCCATTTATTGATGCAATTTGGACAGTTTTTTACTATGCCTTAATCGTTCCCATCGGTTGGATCATGATACATATTGTTGATTTTATTTTTTGGTTCCTCGCTTTACTGGGAGGAAATGAACAAGAATCTCTTGAAATACAACTACCAGCTGCTTTAGATGTACCGCTTGGAGAATCTGAAGTGGGCGAAAATCAAGGAGAATCAGCCTGGAATCGATGGGGAAGATACGCTTTTGGTGGTGGAATGCTTGGCATCGTAGTTACGATTGTTGTACTAGTAATGATTTTGACCATGCGTTGGTATAAACGCCATGTTAACGAAGATGATACTACTGGGAATGCTGAGAGGGCTGGCAGCTTAATGGAGGAACTAAAGGCATATGCATCTAATTTTACATTTCGGACTCGCTCTAATAAAAAGTCATCTCATTTTACAGGGGCAATAAGGCTTTATTTGGATTTATTAGCTGATGCAAGTAGTCGAGGTTTAGACAGACCTGAGAGCAAAACCTCTCGTGAATTCGAACCTGAACTTGTGGAAACATACAGGGATGATTTTCCAAAACAGATTACGAAGCTTTTTGAAGAGGAGCGTTATGCAAGTAGACAAGCTCGTCTTGAGGATGTGAACAAAGCTAGAGAGTTCTGGGAGAATTTCCACTCTCGCCAGCTTTGAGTAGTGCGGAATTTTTGTTTGCTGTAACAACATAAGGTACTAGTGAGGAAGTATTTTCAGTGGTACAAAATTGTAAATCTGCTGAAAATCCTAGTTTTGCAAGTTCTTGCCCATGTGTTGTACCTGTTATGAGGCGAGAGCTTGGAGTGAGGTCGTTTGTGAGGCTGGATGCTATCCAGCCTTCATAGTTACCCAGTTCTATAGCTAGCCTTGCTCCATCATTTAATTCTAAAGGAGAATACTCTCTGGCCATCTTATGAATATATCTAGCAGCAACTGCAAAATCTTCCAATGCAAAACGATTCCCACTGTTCTCCCCTGAACAAATAATACTCAAGCTTGTAAACTGTCCTGCCCATTGAATCGCTGCGCTTATATTAGAAAGTGCACCTGCTGCAGTTACTCCTTTTTTTGAAGCAAGGCATAGTGCACGAGTTCCATTTGTTGTAACTAGAGCTGCTTTTTGATTATCAAGTTTAAGTGTTGAAATTTCACTTGGAGAATTACCATAATTAAAATCTTGTGGAGGTAATCCACCTACTTCCCCGAATAAAATCCGGCGTTCTTTTTTTGCTCTTACTCGTGCTTCGTTAACGTTATTAACGACCAATAGATTTGAAAGTCCCGATTCAAATAAGGCAACAATAGAAGTGGTAGCACGAAGAACATCGATAACTAAATAGGCTTCCGTCTCAAGAGAATCTATCTCGCTCGGCAGCAATGCTAATGAAAGATATTTCAATGACACAATTCCTCCTTCCGTAAGTTTAAATATTTTTTTACGGTTACGCATTGATCTTTGTCAGCTATGCTGACAAAGATGTTGTCCAGTGATAAACGACCAATCGGAATTTTCGATTCTGGAGTAGGTGGCTTAAGCATATTAAAGGAATTGCGTAAGCAAGCCCCAGCTGA
>CAWVTC010000181.1:0-2896 GCA_963933025.1 uncultured Dehalococcoidia bacterium
GCGTGGAGCTTAAGGGTACAAATCAAACCTCTAATTCGATTTATTTGGCTTGGAACATTGATAATGGCTTTCGGTGGATTACTTGCAGTTATGGATCCTCGCTATCGTGTCCAGCGTACGCGTGAACACGATAGCTTGCAGAAACAATCGACGGAGACTACATGATGTGGCGTTACCTCATGCCAATCGGAATATTCCTTGTTTTGGGGGCATTTCTTGTTAAAGGTTTAAGTTTAAATCCGCGGTACGTGCCATCCCCCCTGCTAGGGAAACCGGCGCCGGAATTTGAATTGCCTCGTCTGAAAGATCCCAACTCAAAACTTGGAAATATAGATTTTGAGGGTCAAATGGCTTTGTTGAATGTTTGGGCGACATGGTGCGTTGGTTGTCGTCAAGAGCACAGCTTTCTTGTAGAGCTTTCTCAGGAAAATAATATTCCGATTTATGGGCTGAACTGGAAAGATGATCGGGACGCTGCTCTTAATTGGCTTTCCTCTTTAGGGGACCCCTATGTAGGATCTGCATTTGATGAGATAGGCGATACGGCCATAGATTGGGGTGTTTATGGTGCTCCAGAAACTTTTCTATTGGCTAGTGATGGCACAGTTCTCTATAAACATATAGCCCCATTAACAAGAGAAATATGGACCAGTGAATTTGTACCACGGATTATTGCTGAATGTGGGGCTTTGTCATGCCAAAAGCTCGACAATTGATTTCCTTTCGTGGCAGTTTTGGGTTAAGTCTTTTATTGCTAGCTAGCATTGCATGGGCAATTGACCCAACGCCCCCATTTGAGGACGCAATGCTTGAAGCAACCTATCAAGAACTGATCAATGAGGTTCGTTGTTTAGTTTGTCAGAATCAGACGATTGCCGATTCAAACGCGCCCTTAGCTTCTGATCTGCGAAGAGAGATTCATCAAATGATGGGTGATGGGGCATCTCGGTCCGAGATCATTGAATTTCTTGTCTCCCGTTATGGCGATTTTGTTCTGTATAGACCTCCGTTTCATTCTAAAACGTGGGTATTATGGGGTGCTCCATTTTTTTTGTTAGCTATTGGATTTCTAGTTTTTTCCCGTATTTTGAAGACGCGTATGAAACAACCTTTGGGAGAACATGAAGTTTTGGATAAAATGACTTTATGATAATTTTTTGGGTTTGTTTAACCCTCTTATCCTTAGGCGCATTATCTTTTGTTCTTGTTCCCGCTTTACTTGAGAGCAAGAAAATTGGACGTTGGTCAGTATTAAATATGGCCTCAGCCGCCTTACTAGTACCTCTAAGCGTTGGCATATATTTAGGGATAAACACTTGGAATGGTGACACTAGTTCCGACCAAATGCTTACCCCACTTGCTGATCTAGTTATAGGTCTTGAAACGAGTCTGAACGAGAATCCAGAAGATGCTGTCGGTTGGCAGCTGCTTGGCCAAAGTTATTTGGCATTAGGTCGGTTTCCTGAAGCGAGACAAGCACTGCGGGAAGCATGGGGGAGAACACTATCTCCCGATAACGATTTAAAGCTTGCTCTTGGCGAAGCCGAGGTCATGACGGATCGAACGGCTCTGACTGGGGAACCAGGGAGACTTTTTGAGGAGGTACTGGAAACCGATCCATCAAACCCTAAAGCTTTATGGTATGGAGGATTAGCAGCATTAGACATCGAGCAGCCTAATCTCGCACGAGAAAGATGGGAGCGGCTACTTGCTTTAAATCCGCCGGAACAGATAGCCGTAGTCCTGAGAGAACAGATTGATTTGTTAGGCGGTTTTAGCGGCGATAACCTAGCGCCAGTTGAGAACACGGATTCTGTAACAGAAAGTCTGGCTAGTTTTCAACTACGGCTAAATGTAACACTTGCAGATGGCCTATCATTGGAGAGTATGGGGCCTCAAGCCGCTTTATTTATTTTTGCGCGAGCCCCGCAGGGAGGGCCGCCATTAGCGGTTATTCGGCAGGAAGCGTCTGCTGTTCCAGGTGTATTTTCATTAAGCGATGCCAATGCGATGCTACCTGGACGTTCATTAACAGATTTCGAATCTCTGACTATTGTTGCGCGGCTTTCATCATCAGGACAGCCTACGGCTTCATCGGGTGATTTTTATGGTGAGCTTGTTTATAGCACTGTCGATGGAGATGGTACGGTTAATCTGCAAATAAACCAGATTGCACAATAAATAAGTTTTAAAGGCTCACCCCTTATTAAACAGAAATAGGCTTACCTGAGTTTGCGGACTTGATAATTGCCTCCATAGTTAAAATATTCCCTAATTTTTCTTCTGTAGTAATAGGGTAGGGCATACTGTTACAGATGGCTTCTGCAAACGCTTCGAGATTAGCCCGAACCGTATCTTTATAATCAAACTCCCGCGTTCTAATTGGTTGTGTGTTTTCCGAGATAATTAGTCGTGTGATTCCTTTTTGACCAGGATGCACATCGCTTCGCACCTCTACCCAGCCGTTTGATCCAAACACGTGGAAACGGATGAACATTGTGGTAGCCAGTATGCTGCTTATATAGCCTGTCATCCCACTATCGAATAAAACTTGTACCGATAATGTATCACCGGAACCCCAGTTTGTATGACGTTGAGCGTGATGTGCATAAACTTCTCGAATTGGGCCAAACAAATTAAGATACATGTCAGTTAAATGAATGCCCATGCTGCTGAGCGCAGGAATTGGTGCCTCCGTCTGTGAAGCTCTCCAATCCTCTGGATTTGTTTTGGCAAGTAAGTCGTGACTAAAGTTAGACTCGACGTGCATCAGTGTGCCGAGACTCCCATTTGTTACTAAGTTTTGAACGACTTTAAAAGCAGGCTCAAAACGTCGTTCATGACCAACTCCTAAAGTTAGGTTTGCTAATTCGCATGCCTCTATAGCTTTTTTTGC
>CAWVTC010000182.1:0-2855 GCA_963933025.1 uncultured Dehalococcoidia bacterium
ATCCATATTTTTGCCACGTAAGGTATGATCGTCAATCTCAGCAGCACAACCAATCATCCGACCGAACAAAAAAGTTGCAAAACTTGATGTTTCTATATCCGCTTCGGCTAGATTCCCTGCCTTATACTCACCCCAAACCATCTTGAGTAAAATAACAGCAATTACCGCATCGATGTTTACGCAGTAGACGTTTTTACTGACCTTAGCTTTAAACATCGAGTTTACAATCGAGTGGTAATAATCCAAAAAAACATTACTAATACCTTTTTCCTCAAAAAGCTTACGAACAAATTCTTCCCGGGGGTCAAAATTAATATCTTTTCCCTTAAAGATAGGATGATTAATGCATGGAACCTTAGCATACTCTAAATTACCAATAGTCTTTTGTTCAGCTTTATAAGCCTTATATTTATTGGAATACTCTAAAGCCATTGCATCAAGATCGAGTCCATGATTTTTATCATCAGCTGCTTTGAGACTTGTATCCTTGAATTGTTCGATAAGAAATGCTGCTGCTTCATAACCATTACCACCATGCGCAAATCCCGTGTGCGTGAGGAATCCAATAAATGCCTTATTTACTTGTACACGATCTGGCATTTCTGGTCCATCTGCACTCACAGCTCCCTTTGAACCCTGAGCAGAAATTGTCCCCGGTCCATTCGTGATAATCAGGCCAAGAAGAACTTGAAACTCAAATAATTCATCATCACTGGGTTCGCGTCCCATCAGAGATAGAAATGCCGTACGAGTAAAGGAGAACTCTTTGATAAGTTTCTCTACCTTAACCCCACAAAAGCTATCATCACTGTGCTTATCAGCAGAAGCAACAACACCCACGATAGTGCTATAGATGCGTGAATACCAGGGAAGCCGGGTGATGGTACCCTTAGTAATCTTCTTAGATTTCAGTCCATTCCAACCAAGTGTTATCCAAATGGCAGCAATCATCGCGTCCATAGAAGGTTTACCACCCTCCTGCTTAGCAAAATCAAACAAAAACTTGATAAAAATAGATTGTGCGTCCTGACCAAGACACGTAGCAATCTTGTCAGCACAAGAGTCATCGCCATCAGCGATTAAAGCATCCTTGAGCTGTTTGGCAGATTGCAACTCATCCTTATAATCATAACTACCCAGCGGGTCACTGAACTTGGCAAACTGAAAGAGGCTCAATAATGCTTTTGCTGCATCCATAGCTGGTTCAACCATCTTTTTCCCAACGATGGCAACTGCTCCAGAAACAACCGTATTAGGGGAGTTTCCATTTTCACGTGAAGCTTCTGCTGCAGCCAAAGTAGCTTTACCAAACTGATTAACGTGGGCATTGAGCGCAATATTTGCAATTTTTTCACCATACTCATTTGGGTATTCACGACAAAGAGCAAAGACTAAATTAGCTTCAAAAGTTTTTGTAGACGCATCAAGAATGGAAACTTGATGAATTTTAGAAACTTGAGTCTTTGGATCCATCATTGAAGCGCCACTTGTATCCTTGAGCGTCTCCCTTCGATACTGAGCACCCACCTGTTTATCGAGTGCCGCGATCTGATCATTGTATGGAGATATCGCCTCAACCACAGGTGTATCCAATTCTTTAGGTAGATTCAAACCTTGGTTGTTACCAAACCAACTCTTTAGAGCAAGGCTCCCTTTAGATTCAAAATCTGGCTTTTTGCCATTTAATTTCATAACCTCTGTTAATGCCTCAGGAATGTAGGCTATGTTGGTAACTAGAGCACCCTTTTTAGAAGCAATTGGATTCTCTGGAGTAAAGATACCATCCACACCAAAGTACTCCATAAACCACTTTTCCTTTGCAAGAGCATCATCACCCGAACCTGCAAGCGAACCTGCATGACCACATGCTTTACTGAGCTTCGCTTTCCAACGACCAACCACACAGGCTACTATTGGCTTATCTGTTTTAATGTCTTTTTCGTAATACCCTCCCGGCTCGCTATACATTACAGCAGCCTGAGAGCGATCGTCCTTGTCCAGCGCATAAAGGAATTCTTTAGCTCCATACTGGATGTAAACATCCTTACCACTAGAGACAGAAGTTGTGGTTCCCCAGCCTGCTGTTGCAAGATAAACTGCAATGGTCGTGGTAAAGTTTCCAGAATTAGAGAAAAGTGCGATTGAACCCTTAATTAGCGATTCTTCAGGTGCATTTCCACCCAAAGCTCCACCAAGGCGAACATGATTCCATGAATCAGCAAGTCCTAAACAATTTCCGCCAAAAAGATCTACCCCATTCATCTGGCAAATCGCCCGCATGATCCGCGAATCTTTAACTGAAACTTTTTCAGTAAGGATAATAGCTTTTTCAAGGTCAGGATTATCCCTTACTGCTTCAGCAATACCATCTTTAACCCCTGAAGGAGGGAGGTACACTACCACGGTATTAAATTTGTGACCCGCGGCCATACCTTCTTTGATTGAGTTATAAACTGGAATTTTGCCATTTTTGGTAGTCAGGGATTTCCCAGACTTACCTGGACCTGTGCCAAACACAATATTTCCACCCGAATAATCATTACTAACCGGGGTAACACTTGAACTTTCTTTTCCTAAAATATTTAAAACAACTACCCTGTCATCCTTGGTAGCAAGCTCTTCAAGTGAATTAATACCTACGTAGTAGGGAAAATCTCCCACACCTTGCTTATGCACCATTAAAAACCTCCTATTTCCACTTCTTCTGAAAGATATTAACTGAATTATTTAATATTCATTTTTGCTGCAATTTCCTCTTTGCCACCATTCATCATCCATTTGTTAACCGCCATGGCATAATTGATCACTTCAGACATAGCGCTATCGTGACCAAAAAACCGATAAGGAACTCCCAA
>CAWVTC010000183.1:0-2829 GCA_963933025.1 uncultured Dehalococcoidia bacterium
TATGCTTTCACGTTATAGGGTTCTTGATTTTACCCGTGAACGTAATTTGATATGTGGTCAGATTCTAAGTGATTTAGGGGCTGAAATTATACATGTCGAACTTCCCACTGTTTCTCCAGAACGCTCGTTTGTTTGGGAAGCATATGCAAAAAATAGCAAAAGTGTAGTAGTTGATTTTGAAGATTTAAAAAACGCATCAGATTCGAAACTTTTAAAAAAACTTATTGCAGGATCAGATTTTTTAATTGAAGATTTTCCACCCGGTTATCTCGATCAATTTAATCTCGGCTATACCAGTCTTGAAAAAAACCATAAGGCCCTCATCTATGTTTCACTATCTCCATATGGGCAAGATGGCCCAAAATCTGATTATGCTGCCACTGATCTAACAATTATGGCTGCTTCTGGCTTATTACATATTACGGGAGCGCCTAAAGAACCTCCGTTGCGCATATCTGAACCGCAAGCAGAATTACACTCATCGGCGGAGGCAGCTGGAGCTGCTCTTATTGCGTTACAGGACAGACATATTTCAGGATTAGGTCAGCATGTAGATGTCTCTGCCCAACAGGCAGTAAATCTAGCAACACTTACTCAAATGGGAGGAATTGCGTTAGGTGATGAGGAAACAGTTCGTGCAGCAGGAGGGATGCAGATCGGTGGGGTTCAAATCAAGCTTATATGGGAAGCTAAGGATGGCCATGTGGCGATAACATTTTTTTTTGGAGATATGGTAGGTCCATATACTCGTCGCTTAATGGAATGGATTTATGAGGAGGGAAGATGTGATAGTCAAACTAGGGATAAGGACTGGAAGGGATATGTTTCCTTATTAGTGAGTGGGGAAGAGACACAGGAGGAGTTTCTAAGAGTCCTTAATTGTGTTGCAGACTTTGTTAAAGGTAAAACGAAGTCTGAATTATTTAGGGAGGCACAAAAACGAAATCTATTGTTAGTACCAGTATCTACAATTTCGGATTGTTTAGAAAATGATCAACTTAAGGCTAGGGATTATTGGCAAGAATTAAAATTACCAAATGGTTTAGCGCGTGTACCTGGTCCATTTATTAAATTAAGTGAATTTTCCATACAAAAACCTGTATCTGCACCTAGATTAGGTGCAGATACAGAGCTGTACCGAAGGGAAAAGATAAGGCAACGATCTGCGGCACCAGCTAATCTAGTAATCAGGCATAACTCAAATCCAAAGATTAAACAAAGAGTAGAGGAAGATCGAAACCTACCTTTGGCTGGTTTAAAAGTTCTCGATTTTATGTGGGTTCAAGCTGGTCCAACAATGACACGTGTACTTGCTGATTACGGGGCAACTATTGTTCGAGTAGAAACACCTGCACACCCCGAGGTGGGTCGAGGGATGCATCCATTTCATGATGGGAAGCCAGGTCCTGAAAACAGTGCCTATTTTGGTAATATGAATGCGGGAAAGCTGGGTCTTACGCTTGATATGAATAGCCCAACAGGCCTTAGTGTTGCACACGATCTTGTTCGATGGGCAGATGTTGTGTGCGAATCTTTTTCACCGAAAGCTTTCCGTCGGTGGGGGCTGGGGTATGAAAGTTTAAAGAAAATAAATCCAGAAATCATAATGCTCAGTAGTTGCCTTTTTGGGCAGACCGGACCTTACAGCCTGATTCCAGGATTCGGGACAACAGGAGCTGCAATTAGTGGATATGTGGAGCTTGTGGGAGAGGAAGATGGTTCACCGATTGGCCCTTTCGGTGCAATTACAGATGCAATAGCTCCGCGTCTTAGCTTGGCTACGCTGCTAGCCGCATTAGAATATCGTGCAGAAACTGGCAAAGGACAATATTTAGATCAGTCACAGGTTGAATCAGCTTTGCATTTTTTGTCGCCTGCTTTTATCCGATATACCGCTGGTGAAGGTGAAATTACGAGAAACGGTAATCGGGATTCCTCATTTGCTCCTCATGGAGTTTTTCCGTCGAAAGGTGATGATGAATGGATTGCAATTGCTGTTAGGAATGATTCTGAATGGAAAGCCTTTTGTAGTGTTATTGGCCTACAAGCGCTTCAAGATATGAATACTGATGAGCGACATGCTAAACAAGACCTACTAGAATCAAGAATTTCAAAATGGTCTCAGAAATATACGGCGTTAGATGCAGAAGGATTAATTCAGGCTGTGGGTGTACCTGCGTCTATACTTTTGCGTGGTAAAAATGCACTAAATGATCTGCAACTAAAATATCGTGGTCATTTTGTTACCGTACCTCACCCTATTCATGGGACCACTGTTATTGAAGGTTCAAGATTTAAGTTGTCGCGAACGCCAGCAATTCTAGAGCGTCCTGCTCCAATGTTTGGAGAGCATAATTTTAATATACTGAGTGAATTTTTAAAATATGATGATAGGAAAATAGCTTTTCTTACAAAATCAGGAGCATTGGCTAGTTAAATGACTCAACGAAGACGAAGGCAAAAAAAAGAATTACCAGTATCTGATGAAGACCGTTTGCAAACTGTTGTAATTGAACGGATCGTATCGGGAGGCTACGGGTTAGCACGACGAGATGATGGCAAACGACTTTTAGTAGCCGGAGCAGCTGTAGGTGAAAAATGTATAGTCGCTCTAGAGCACGAATATAAAGATTATGCGACAGGTATAGTTGTGGAGGTACTTACAAGATCGTCGGATCGTACTGAGCCTAAATGTGAACTGTTTGGAGAATGTGGTGGTTGTCAATTACAACATCTTCGATACCAAAACCAAATACTAGCAAAAGAAGAAATAGTGCGTGATACTTTCAATCGCATTGGGGAACTTCAAAACCCAAATATATATCCGAT
>CAWVTC010000184.1:0-2821 GCA_963933025.1 uncultured Dehalococcoidia bacterium
GAAATATGTTAAAAAACAATATTTTAAATGATATTTTGATGGCAATATCAAACGATAAGGAATGGCTGTTAGGTGGCTTGCTTCTTATGGGCGTTCTTTTTCTTTTTGTCTATTTGGGAAGGCAGCGGAGTTCTAGCAATCCTTTAACGGAACTCATGGAAGCTATAAGCGTTGATAGCCTGAGTAATATTGTGTTGTTTGATGATATGAATGAAGAAATCCATATTGAACACCTTCTTCTTACGGCTAGAGGATTGGTGATTCTCGACGTTAAAACAAGTAGTGGCACAGTATTTGGTACTAATCAGATGAATGAATGGACGATTTTGACAGGACACGAGCGTGTATCCATCAATAATCCGCAGGAGGCCTTATATAACAGGCTAATGGCATTACGTCTTCTGGTTCGTGATGTCC
This sequence comes from uncultured Dehalococcoidia bacterium, assembly GCA_963933025.1. GTDB lineage: Bacteria > Chloroflexota > Dehalococcoidia > Tepidiformales > Tepidiformaceae > JAKUNN01. Next base: position 418 of record CAWVTC010000184.1, read on the forward strand.
CAATTTACGGACATGTTTTGTTTATTCAGGGAGTTGATTTTAGTAAGAGTCGTGCAGACGATGTGATCCTTCCTGAAGAATTACGTAAGCTATATAAAAAGCCAGGGAAGCTAGAGTTGGAGCGTGTTATGGAAGCGTTTAATCCTTACTGGCAAACTATTTGCAGTTCAGCAAGGTCACTTCTCTAAGTAATTTTTTGGATGCTTGGAAGTTTGAGCTTGAATAGTTTCTCTGCATTGATGCGGGTCGAATCTGCGATAATCGATACTGGTTTTTTCATAATTTTTGATAGTCGATCCAGAACATGAGGGAGGAATTTTGGCTCGTTTCTACGATTAGATGGCTTATTAGGTAAATCTTTAGGTAATAAATAGGGAGCATCTGTTTCTAGCAGTAAACGTTCTAGAGGAATATCACATACGGCATCGCGGAGTGCGCCACCCCGACTGTCGTCACATAGCCAGCCAGTAATGCCTATATATAGATCCATATCCAAGTAGGTGCGCAATTCACGTGGTCCGCCAGTGAAGCAGTGTGCAACTCCACCACACAGTCGATGACGAATCGGTTCAAGCAAATCCACTAGTTCTTTATGTGCTTCACGTTGGTGCAAAAAGACGGGAAGATCTACTTCAGCTGCTAATTCTAATTGCCTTGAAAAGGCATTTTGTTGTTCATCTTGTGTGGATAAGTTTCTATGAAAATCTAGGCCGCATTCGCCAATTGCGACAATTTCATCATTTTGAGCTAAGGCTCGCAGGGCATCAGTGGTATATTCATCAAATTCTTTGGCGTGATGGGGGTGGACTCCTGCTGTTGCGAAGAGGTGGTGCGGGTAGCTCTTGCTAAGCTCAAGCGCCCGGGTGCTTTCGGTTACCGTAGTTCCAGTAACAATGATTTGGCTGATACCAGCTGAAGATGCATTCTGAAGGACATCAGCAAGATCATCATGAAATGAACGGTGAGTTAGATTAGCGCCAATATCTATCAGGGGCATCATATTTTGAATTACAAGGGCCTGTCATGATGTGAAAAATGAAGATCTACTTGGTAGTCATAGCCCATCGTCTCACAAGAAGATTGCATAAGAGAGTATTATCTACCCATTATATTTGGCTTGTTAGTAAGGAGCTTTGTAAGCTATATGAAAATTCCACCGGATCATGTTACGCCCGATTTAGATGTTGATCGGGATATCAACGAGAGCACTCTTGAAGAGAATATTAAATCTCGCTCAACGTGGTTAAGACTGCTATTTATGGTTCTTTTTGCCGCTATTTGGAGTTTTTCGAGAATAGTGGTGATTGCCGTTGTGCTTTTACAATTTTGCATAGTTCTAGTCCAAGGGAAGACTAATGCTCATCTGAGATCTTTGGGCCAGAGCCTTGCTACTTATTCTTATCAACTAGTTGCGTATCTCGTGTTTATTACGGAGGAGCAACCCTTTCCATTTTCCGACTGGCCAAAAGCGCCCCCTGGTTAAAGAGGGGGCACCTAGTGTCAGTCAAGCGGCTGTATCAGCTTGTACAAGCTGTCGGAGGACATACTGCAGTATTCCTCCGTTTATGAAATAAGCTTGTTCTTTTGGAGTATCGATACGTACTAGAGCCTTGAATTTGTTTTTTGTTCCGTCAGATTTAGTTGCTGTGATGCTAACAAACTCTGAACGGCCTTCTTCAATTCCTTCAATATCGAAAGCTTCCTGTCCATCTATGCCAAGTGAGGAAGCATTTTCACCGTCTAAAAACTGTAGAGGAAGCACTCCCATGCCAATGAGATTAGATCGGTGTATTCGTTCATAGCTCTCGACCAGCACCGCTTTTACTCCCAAGAGTTGAGTTCCCTTTGCTGCCCAGTCCCTCGATGAGCCTGATCCGTATTCCTTTCCGCCAATTACTAGGAGAGGTACGGTTGCTTCACGATAATGCGTTGAGGCTTCAAATATACTCATTTGTTCCCCGCTAGGGATATGAGTTGTCCAGCCACCCTCGGTTCCAGGTGCTAGTTGATTTCGGAGGCGTATATTTGCAAACGTTCCTCGCATCATGACTTCATGATTTCCTCGGCGAGATCCATATGAATTAAAGTCTTTTTGTTCAACGCCTAAAGCACGTAGGTAATCTCCTGCTGGACCGTCAGCAGCAATTGCACCGGCTGGTGAGATGTGATCAGTTGTGACTGAATCGCCTAGCATGGCTAGAACCCGAGCACTATAAATATCACTGATTGATTCTGGTTCTAACTTCATGCCTTCAAAATAGGGCGGATTTTTTACATATGTTGATGTGTCATCCCAGGCGTAGGTTTCGCCTGCAGCAACTTGAAGTTGATTCCAGTTTTCGTCGCCGTCAAATACTCCGGAATAACTTCGAGCAAACATTTTTGCGTCAATATTTTTTGAGAT
>CAWVTC010000185.1:0-2812 GCA_963933025.1 uncultured Dehalococcoidia bacterium
TGGTGGTAGAGCCCGAACCAGTGGTTGAGATGTATGTAGTGAGTGCAGGTGACACGTGTAGTGAGATTGCATATGACAATGGATTAGAGCTAAGTGAGTTACTTCAGCTGAACGGGATTACAGAACCAGATTGTTGGCGTTTAGAGATTGGCCAAGTGTTGAAAATTACCAAACCCGTTTCTAGGTAACTTGCTGTTAGCTTTCTTCTTCGAATGGATCACTGATTACACGTCTGTAGATTTGCAGGTACTTCTCCAAAATGATCGAAAGTCAATTTATAAGTACCTCGTCCTTGAGTTAATGAACGGAGATCTGATGCATATCTCTGGACTTCTGCTAAGGGTACTTCGGCATCTACGACGCTAATAGTGCCATCGGGGCTAATACCATGAATTCTTGCACGTTTTGTATTGAGATCTCTTACGCTACCATGTCCTGTAATTACGACATTTCGAATTTGTTCAGAAGAAAAGATTTTCATGTTCCCCTCATCCCACCACTTAAGATGACAAGTACCTTGATTCAAAGAGCACCTATAGAATACTCATAGGAGGATTCCTCGATTACACCCATAATTTCTACTCCTTTTTCTCGTGTTTGTGTTGCTTTAGATCTTGAAACTACTGGATTAAGCCCTAAAAAGGATGCAATTACTGAAATTGGTGCTGTTCGGTTTCAGGTAATTAATAGTCAGTTAAAGGTTTTGGATACTTTTCAAAGTCTTGTAAATCCCCATCGAAGCATTCCATATTTTGTACAGCAACTCACTGGGATTACTGATGATATGGTTCAAGATTCCCCTGGAATTACCGAATTAAAAGATGATTTGCGTGCCTTTATAGGTGATGACCCAATAGTTGGTCAAAATATACGTTTTGATTTAGGTTTTCTTTTAAATGTTGGGCTTGAATTTGATACAGATAGTTTCGATACTAGTAGATTGGCCCGTTTGTTAATACCTCACCATAATTATGGAGGTTTAGCTGGCCTTGCAGAAGGTTTAGGGGTGGATTTCCGAGGGGAAAGTCATCGGGCGCTTAGTGATGCAGAAACAACTGCCGCGGTTTTTGTCGAATTGTGTAATCGTGTTGCTGTTGTATCAGGTGAAGAGCGTTTAAGGCTTGCTCGTTTGGTTGCATCTGAATCTTCTGGTTTGGCAATGGTCATCGCTGGAACTAATGACTATTCAGTAGGTACTGAGGAAATGGATATGATGCCATTGCCAGAAGTACTTGATGCTCCAAATCGGTTAGAACCGATAAAAATTCAAGAAGAAATTGATCCAATTGATTTCCGGAAAGTTTTTGATGGCTCTCAAAATATAATTGAACGTTTTGAGAAAAGATCTCAACAACTAGATATGGCAAAAGTTGTGAAGAAAGCATTAGATACTGAAGGGCGGTTTCTAATTGAAGCAGGTACTGGAGTTGGAAAATCGCTTGCTTACTTATTACCTGCAGCTTTGTTTGCTATAAAAAATGGAAAACATGTTGTGATTTCAACTAATACGATCGCATTGCAAGAACAAATTATTACGAAAGATTTACCTACAGTTAGGAAGATACTTCTTCACGAAGGAATTATTAGTGATCCTGATGATTTCCGCACTGTTTTGTTGAAGGGTCGAAGCAATTATCTATGTACTAAACGGTGGCTTGAGTATCCCAAAGCATTGAATGATTCAGATATTAGTGGTTTGGCTGCGTCTCTTGCATTATGGCTGCCTGAAACAAAAACAGGTGACCGTGCCGAGTTACGATTGACTCCTAATGAACGTTCGACATGGAATCGTTTTTGTGCTGAAGGTACCGAGTGTCTTAGTGAGCACAATTCGTTTGTACGTGAAGGACGATGTTTTCTTGCTCGTGCACGACAAGATGCTGAGGCTGCTCACGTTATAGTAGTTAATCATGCCTTGCTACTAGCTGATGCTAAATCTGGTGGTAACGTAATTCCAAATTATGACTACCTCATTCTTGATGAAGCACATAACCTTGAGCAGCAAGCAACTCAACAGTTTGGAATCAGCATAGGTGCACGAGATGTCCATCGTGTTTTAGATACTTTGCATGGGACGAGTTCTTCTGGTAATCGTGCATCGGGACTATTCTCGGCGGAAGTTTTTCCTGAGACGGCATCATTACCAGGAACTACTGATATACGTTCAGCAATTGATGAAGTAAGAAAAAACATAAGTATGGTTTTTGAAGGATTGCATGCGGTTGTCGAAGAACAGGGTGTAGCCGGTAAGTTATTGCTAACTTCTGTTTTTGTGGTTGATTCAAGTTGGGAGTCGCTTACAGAGCTATGGGTAAAGCTTGATCAGTCAATTAAAAAGCTGGTTAGTTTACTCAAAGCACATGTAATACTTCTTGAGGCGGAAAGTGTTCCGAAAGCAAAAATAGTTAAAAATACAATTGTATCGGCAGTTGATTCGATTGCTGAATTAGCTGCTCAAATTGAAACTTTTTTTATAGATAAACCTGACCTAAATACAATAGGATGGGTTAGCAATACACGGAAAGAAAATGTGATGTTAAATAATGCACCTATTGCTGTGGGTCCAGTTTTAGATGAAATGATCTTTTCCCGATGTACTTCTGTTGTTGCTACAAGTGCAACGTTAACAGTTGATGATTCAACAACATTTGCTGCACAATCGATTGGATTAGCTGAGGCCGAGCCGTATGTATTAGGCTCACCCTTTAATTATGAGAAAACAACACTTTTGGCGAGTGTTACTAATATTCCAGATCCGCGTGAATCTGGTTATAGCACGGCCGCGGCACATGCCATTGAGGAGCTTGTTTCT
>CAWVTC010000186.1:0-2747 GCA_963933025.1 uncultured Dehalococcoidia bacterium
AAAGTCACTTTTGGTTAAAATATTTGGTTTCTCCGCTACACTAATTCATGGGGATACACTGGTATTGGATCGGTGGAAGTTGCTAAAGTCACGACTACCTAAAATAAAAAATGGAGAAAAAGTATATGGATAAGTCACTTTTAATTAAAATATTTGGTTTCCCCGCCATGCTAATTCATGGGGATACATTGGTGTTGGATCGGTGGAAGTGGCTAAAGTCACGATTACCTATAACAAAAAATGGAGAGAAAGTAATAGATGTCGGGTGTGGCTCAGGGGCGTTTTCAATTGGCGCAGCTCGTCGTGGTTATGAAACTTTGGGTGTGGATTGGAATGAACAAGGTCGAACGGTTGCTGAGGAAAGAGCAAAAATATGCAAAACACAATCAGCAAAATTTGAAGTATTGGACGTTCGAAATTTAGACACAAGAGGTGATTTAGTTGGTAAATTTGATATCGCCATCTGCCTTGAAAACATTGAACATATTATTGATGACAGAAAGTTGTTTCAAGATATCTCCTCATGTTTGGAGCCGGGAGGGTACTTACTGCTTTCTACTCCTTACTTACATTATCGCCCATTGTCTTCTGAAGATAGCGGACCGTTTCCAAAGATTGAAGATGGTGGTCACGTTAGGCGGGGTTACTCAAAAGCAATGCTTGAAGAGTTATGTAAACATTCAGGTCTGGTCCCAGAAGAAATATCATTCTGTAGTGGATACCTAAGCCAAAAAATTACTACGGTTCTAAGAGTCTTGGCTAGAATACATCCATTGCTTGGGTGGGCTTTTATATTGCCACTTCGAGCGATTCCTCCAGTTTTTGACAAATTAGTGACTAACTTAGTCCGGTGCCCATATTATAGTATTTGCCTGAAAGCGTATAAGCCGCGTTTCCCTGAAAGCGTGTAAGCCGCGTTTCAATGAATATTAATAAATATAGTATAATGTTAATAATACTATAGCTATCAGTTACTTAGAGTTTCATTCTTGGAAAATTTCCTTCTAATATTAATTGTAAAACATTGGAATAAACTTTGAACGTCTCATCAAAAGTTATGAAAAAAATTGCGGTTGTTACAAGTCATCCCATACAGTATCAAGCGCCTTTGTTCAGAGCTATTTCACAGCAGTCCGACATAGATTTAACGGTATATTTTGGTTGTGATTATGGTAGTAACGCTACGAAAGTTCACCCCGGATTTGGCAAGGCGTTTGCCTGGGATATTCCCTTACTCGATGGCTATAAACATGTTTTTCTTAAAAATAGTAAAGCTGATGTTGGGGTTGAAGATTGGAGGCTTGATGGACCAGAGTTAAAATCCTATTTTGAGTCTAATCAGTATGACGCGGTAATTGTGTTCGGATGGAATAAGGTGCTTTTCTGGCAAGCAATCTGGTGGGCAAAAAAATATAATATATCTCTAATACTGAGAGCTGAATCCAATTTAAAACATACGCAGTCATGGCTTACAAAGTGGATTAAAAAAGTTTCATTTCCAATATTGTTCAAACAGTTCGAAGCTTTTCTGTCTATAGGCAGTCATAATTCCGAACTCTACCGTCACTACGGAGTTCAAAAAAAAGCAATACATGATGCGCCATATTGTGTTGACAATGATTTTTTTGCTGAGGGTGCTACGAAGTCTGCTATTAAAGCAGGGCAATTGAGAGTGAGTTTGGGTATTCCCGAAAGTGATACAGTTTTTCTGTTTATGGCAAAGTTTGTCGACCGCAAACGCCCGCTCGATTTGATCGCTGCTGCGGTGAAGAATAAAGAATGTCGTAATTTTCATGTAATTTTAGTTGGTGGTGGAGAGTTAATGGAAGCGTGTCAAAGTGCAATTACCGCTAACCAGTTAGATAATGTCCATTTGGTGGGTTTCATTAATCAGACTGAACTTCCGACGTACTATGCCGCGGCCGATGTTTTCGTGCTTCCTTCTCATTATGAAACCTGGGGGTTGGTTTTAAATGAAGCCATGGCCTGTGGATTGCCTGGTATCGTTTCAGATACTTGTGGAGCAACGCAAGATATGATTATTGAGGGGAAAACAGGTTATTCATATCCTATGGGGGATGTCCAACAACTGGCAATACTTATGATGCTCATGGCTGACAGTTCGGATAATTGCCGACAGATGGGGCTGCGTGCAGCAGGTCATGTTCAGAATTTCTCAGTACCATTTGTAGTATCTGCGTTGAAAAATATATTGCAAGACATCAGTAAGAAATGAGTTCAGCGACCCCTTCTATATTGCTTGTTGGCTCGCCGGTGCAGACTTCAATCGAGCAAATGTACTACCGTGCATTTCAGGCAAACGGATATCGTAATATTGATCTTTTGGATGTCGAAGCAAATCTGGGACCCTGGTTGCGAAATAGGTTGATGAACAGATTTATTCCTGGATTAGGGAACAACAGAGCTAGCCAAGAGTTAGTGACCCATCTTCGTAGCAGTAATGATAAATACACTTACATTATTCTTTTTAAAGGTATGCAGTTTACTCGACAAGTACTTGATGACTGTAGAAGACTTGCACCCTCAGCTCTCTGGCTAAACATAAACCCTGATGATCCATACAATAAGGTATCAAGGGCTGCCACAAATCAGAATGTTATTGAATCGCTTTCTTTTTTCGATGCCTATTTCATCTGGTCTCTTTCCATTGCAGAGAAGCTGCGAGAGGGTGGTTGTAATAAAGTCATCTATCTGCCATTTGGATACGATGAGGTGTTCCATGTGCC
>CAWVTC010000187.1:0-2740 GCA_963933025.1 uncultured Dehalococcoidia bacterium
CCGCTCAAAAAATTATCCATGCATTAAGCATTCCCGAGACAGGCCAGACTTACGAGCTCGGGCATATTTATGAACCCAGTATGCCATTGTATGGGCCTCGTCCTTACTACTTGCAAGTGATTCCCTCTCTCCCCCCAACGAGTGGTGAAGGGGGGGTTTCTAATACCGAATATTTCTCGGGTTTCATTGGGCAAATGGGCACACAGTTTGATGGATTTGCTCACCAAGGGGGAAACATTGAGATGGGGGATGGTTCCTACCAATCAGTTTTTTATAACGGGTTTACAGCGGATGATCTTTTTAGAAATAATCGTGGTCGTGGCGGTGTGGAAGCTCTTGGTGTCGAACACATGAAACCATTTATTACTCGGGGAATTCTGATTGATATTGCTGGTTATAAAGGTGTCGTTTCGCTTCCAGCAGCTTATGAAGTAACGGTTGAGGATATGCGAGGAGCACTCACGCGTCAGGAAATGCAAGAAAATGATATTGCACAAGGTGATGCGGTATTTTTTAACTACGGTTGGTCTGTGAACTGGGACAACTCTTCAAAATACAATGATTCATACATTGGTACAGGAGAGAATGAAGGTTCTCCGGGTATCTATGCAGATGTCGTCAGGCTACTCATAGAACGCAAAATTTCTCTAGTGGGAGCTGATAGTTGCTGTGTTGAGGTTAGACCTCGCCCAGGAGTTGAGAACGTTCATCGTATGCTTTTTCTAGGTGAAGGGATTGCAATGCTCGAGAACATGGAGCTTAGGGAGCTTGCTGCGGATGAGGTATACGAATTCTTGTTCATAGGGCTACCCGAGAGAATCAAAGGCGCAACTGGTTCGCCCATGAGACCAATTGCAGTTAGGTAAGCTAAAGTTCTTCAAGTGAAGCGATAAACTTCAGTTTTCATGAATTCAGATACCACCTGTGATTGGTCCTATTATTGGTGTGGTTCTAGCCGGGTTAGCGGTGATAGCGTTTCAGATTTACAGTATTTTTTTAAATCATTTTTTGTTCTTTTTCGTGTTTTTTAGAGAAAGATTTTCTGGTTAGACTATGATTTGTAAAGAATGTTTAAGGGGGAATCATGATGAGTTTTACATTGCGGTCTACGGCCCCCTCATTAGCAGCACTGGTTTTTCTGCCGGTGCTCGCATTCACACATCATTCACCTAATGTTCACTTTGATCGAAGCGAAATTATTGAAATTGAAGGAGAATTGACGGAAATTTATTGGCGTAACCCACATGTTCAAATTGTTTTAGAGACAACTGATGAACAGGGCGTTATGAAGACGTGGGAAATTGAGTATCTGGCGCCTAGCTTTCTCAAGCGTCAGGGAATTTCAGCTGATTTATTTGGGGTAGGGGATACCCTCAAAATTGCAGGCTTCCTTGGCCGCATCAATAAGGCCGCGATTTTCACTACAAATATCTTATTCCCTAATGGGCAGGAGGTATTTGACTTTCAGATTGCGAAGGCGCGCTGGACAGATAATACGGTTGGGGTTACGTTTGGCGAGTATCAGCAGAAAAAGTTGCAGGATGCTCCTGAAATCTTGAGTAGTTTGTTTCGTGTTTGGAGCACAGATATTTCCAATATTAATCCTGAGCGCACTTTCTGGAGAAATGATTACCCATTGACCTCGGAGGCACGAGCAGATCAGGGTAGTTGGGATCGGGTTGGAGATAATCCCTACATGCGTTGTGAAAATGGAATGCCTGCAATCATGGATCAGTTTTTCCCTACAGAGTTTGTTTTAAGAGACAACGAGATTCTTATTTATTTGGAAGAGCAAGATGTTGTGCGTACCGTTCACATGACAGAGGTTTCAAAGCCCACAGAGAGCAGCGCATATGGTCATTCGGTGGGGTATTGGGAAGGTGATATTCTGATGGTAACAACTACTCATATTAATTGGCCGTGGTTCGACCAAACAGGGATTCGACAGACCGAGAATGTTCATGTGGTGGAACGGTTCGTCCCCAGTTCAGATGGACATCGTCTGGATTATTCAGCAACTGTAACGGATCAGGCTATTTTTACTGAGCCCGTTGTCTTGGAGAGAATTTGGATCTGGGTGCCTGGAGAATCAGTAGAACCCTATAACTGCACGGTTACCCATGAGAGGTATTAGATTTTAAAGACTGGTTTTAGGATAAAAGAGAGGTGGTTAGGTCTATTTAGTGGGCTATCATAAGTAGGTTGTCGACACCTCAATAGGCTATGTTTTAATGTTCTACTTCTTGATTGGAACAATAAGATGTAGAAGTTTTGTTGGTATTTCGCCCTTTTGACTGATAGTTGCCGTCTCTCTTGGTCCTAGGTATACGCCAGCCCCTTTGTTGATTTCATAATCTTTTTCCTCGAGCGTAATAGTACCGTTACCTTCAATTAGATAGATAAGCTGATGCGTGTTAGGAAGCAATTCTGCATCAAAACATTGGCCATTTTTGAGCCAGCGTAGAGAACTCGTCACATCCTCAGCTCCGCACAGTTCATTATTAATTATCTCTGCGACATCGCCGCGATTATTATCGAGCTTGGTACGAATACATTCAGCAGTGTGTATGAGTGTTGTAGCCATTATTCTTCTAACTCTGCACCCACACATTACCATCTACACGTTCCCACAAGAGATCATCTTCTGTGCCTTCTATGATGGTAGTTTTGAATCGGTTTGGTGTCTGAAACTCAAAATAAAAAAGGGCGGTTTTTGCACGAAGCCGATGCTTTTCTTCGG
>CAWVTC010000188.1:0-2738 GCA_963933025.1 uncultured Dehalococcoidia bacterium
CCTCATTACTGATCTTTTCTTTAGAATTCTTCAGTACGCCAACAAGATATAGCAAGCTAGAGCTTAATCTAAAAAACGCTCAACTAGCCATCTCACTGCATTCCGCGCGGTAAGTAAACCGATAATATCATCCATTCTTACGAGATCTGATGATTCCACACTATGCCTGATAACTGGTACATGATGAAAACCCCCAAAAGACATTTTGCTTAATGCTACTGCAACTGAATCTGTCTCCCTCAAAACAACCGGATCCACTGTCATAAATTCAGAAATTGGCTTACTCATGACCCCTTTAAGTCCTGCTGTTTTTCGTACGATATCTATTTCAGTAAAAATACCTACCAAACTCTCATCGTCAAAAATGAGTACAGCACCACTAATATTATCCCTAAGAAGTTCAACTACTTCAGAAACGGATGAATCAATTTGTAAAGTAGCAATTTGAATTGGTTTGAGACTGGCTATCTGCTCGGAAAATGGGCTCACACTAAATAAAGTCTCGTGCTCAGGAAGATCTGACTGACCAAAAGGTCGAAGACATACACTGCACCGATCGGAACCTTGAGAATTAGGTTCCCCACATGACGGGCAATCAAGCAGATCTGAAGAAACCATTAGTAACTTACCCTACTACCCAAGTTTCTTGGCCCGCAATAAGATCCTGTAAATCTGTCGATTGATTCGCACGTGCTTGAGTAACTTGCATATCAAGTTGATCCTCATAGGTCGCACGTTCAACCTGACGAAAAATACCTACAGGCACGGGGTATTCCGGATAATCCATTGTCGAGAGAATTGATGCCAATGCGGTACTTTCCTGGTAAATATCATGAACGAGTAGTTCTGAATCATCAGGCATGTTTTCCAGAACTTCAGGTTTAAAACCATTTAATCGAAGTCCGTGTTCTTTCTGCTTTCCAAATCGTACAGGCTTACCATGCTCTAAATAAACCATCTTCTCGGGGCGAACATTTTTCTCGGCAAATGCAGCAAAGGCTCCGTCATTAAAAATATTACAGTTTTGATAAACTTCGACAAAAGAAGTACCTTTATGTTTCGCTGCTTCATATAAAATTGATTCTAAATGGGTGGTATCACGATCAACCGAGCGTGCTACAAAACTTGCTCCCGCAGCTAAGGCAAGTTTCACCGGATCTAAGGGGCTCTCAATTGTCCCTAACGGCGCGGATTTTGTGGTTTTTCCAATATTTGATGTAGGCGAATACTGACCTTTAGTGAGTCCGTATATACGGTTATTAAACAAAATTATCGTAACATCCAAGTTACGACGTAGTATGTGAATAAGATGGTTACCACCGATACTAAGACCATCACCATCACCGGTAACAATGAAAACCGATAAGTCGGGCCGAGCAGCTTTTACTCCAGTTGCAATAGCAGGAGCTCTTCCATGAATACTATGAAAACCATAACTTTCTACGTAATAAGGAAAACGGCTTGAACAACCTATACCACTAACAAACACAATGTTTTCACGGGGAATTCGAAGTGCTGGTAACATTTTTTGCATTTGAGCAAGAATTGAGTAATCACCGCAACCAGGACACCAACGTACTTCCTGATCTGAAACAAAATCCTTACGAGTTAAGACAGGTATCTCTTCGCCACTAAGAACATCACCTTTTCCATTTCCAATCGTTTTATTAACCATCTAATCTTCCTCAAAATCAAACTTGAATGATTTACTATGACCCAGTACGTGATGAATCTTTCCAAGGATTTCCTTAATCTTAAAGGGTTGGCCTGATATCTTCCCAAATGGGATAGCATCAACGTTATATTTCGCGCGTATTAAGACTGACAACTGACCATTATTGAGCTCAGGAATCAAAATTGTTTCGTATCTATTAAGAATCTCTTCAAGATTTTCAGGGAAAGGATTTAAATAACGTATATGGGAAGAGGCGACACTCATCCCCTCCTCTTGGGCTTGAGTTACTGCACTAGTTATAGCTCCGTAAGTACCTCCCCAACCAAGAACCAACAAATCCCCTTTCTCAGGACCATTAACAACCTGATCTGGAATATCCCTTACCGCACCAGCAACACGCTGTGCTCTTGCTAGTGTCATTTTATGATGGTTACCTGGCTCATAATTAATATTTCCTGTCTCAAAAGACTTTTCAATACCACCGACTCGATGTTCTAAATCTTTTTGCCCAGGGAGAGCCCATCTACGAGCTAAAGTATCAGGATCACGATCATAAGCACTATCTCCATCATTCACTATTTCTTGATAATGATTAGAAATAGGAGGGAAATTTGCTATCGATGGTACTAACCAGGGAGAAGATCCGTTTGCAAGATATCCATCACTTAAATAGATCACTGGTGTCATATATCCCAATGCAAGACGTACTGCCTCAATTGCCATTTCAAAGCATTCTCCTGGCGTAGCTGGCGCAATAATAATGACGGGAGAATCACCATTTCGACCATACATAGCCTGCAGTAAGTCAGATTGCTCAGTTTTAGTTGGCATTCCGGTGCTTGGTCCTGCACGTTGTATGTCGAGCACAACTAAAGGAAGCTCAGTCATTAACGCGAGATTTATTGCCTCACTTTTTAGAGCGAGACCCGGACCACTTGTTCCAGTGATACCCAGAGATCCTGCATAAGACGATCCTATAGCAGCACAGACAGCTGCCATCTCATCCTCTGCTTGCATTGTTTTAACACCAAAATTACGATGCTTAGCTAATTCATGTAAAACA
>CAWVTC010000189.1:0-2724 GCA_963933025.1 uncultured Dehalococcoidia bacterium
AACATCACCCCAAAAACCCCTCCACTATCCAATAATTCCTCGATCATAACTCGATATCGTTCCTCAAAAATATTTAAGGTGAGATCACTAGTCGGAAATAGAACAGTCGCTAAGGGAAATATCGGTATAGCAAATAGCTCAGACATGTCTGTCTATCTACTCAAGTCCCGCAAGATGTTTTGCGAAATCGAAAGTACGTTTCCCATCATAGGATCGTGCAATCATAAGTTTTTCGGCTTCGAGTGAACCCTCAGCATGAATTGCTAAGACTGCATGGTAGCCACCAAAATCTCCTGTAGTAAGATCGCTAACCATATTAAGTGCACGAACACGATCCTCTCCATTAATACCCTCACGACCACCCAAATAATGACGTAAAAGATCACCGATCTCCGGATTAGCAAAATCTTCTACACTAGGTGCAGTAACAAGCATCCCTCCAGCAATGTCCTGCACATACTCCAGTGCTTCATGGTAATGATGTGCAAAGTGATACTTTGCAATATTCGTGGTCATAGCATCTGGCGCGTAAATCCCTTCTTCATCTGCTTGGCCTCGCGAAGCAGCTAATTGAATCAATCCTCGCACTGTTTCTGCATATGAAATCAAAGCAACAAATTTATCCCTAACATGACCTGCACGTGCAATTCCATTCATATCTGCCATCAGTTGTGCAGAGCCAACGAGTGCATCGATCAAAGGGAGCTTATATGAGACAGCCGTAAAACGATGATATTCAACAAAGCCTAATGCCAAAGGACCAGCAAAGTCATATTCTCCAGCAAGAAAAACTCGTTCCCAAGGAACAAACACATCATCAAAAATAGTGGTGGTTTCCATCATTTTTCGATCAGCACTTAAGGGAGCCTCAAAATTGTTCTTTGACCCACTTCCATATGGGCTAGCAATAAGAGAAAGCCCCTTTGTGTCCGGGGAAACTGCGAAAGCAACAGCATAATCTGCATCTTCTTCACTCATTGCACGGGTGGGTAGAACGATGACCTCATTAACATTCGTAGTACACGAAGTATGGACTTTTGCACCTCTCACAACGATACCTTCATCGGTCCTTTTCACTATACGGAGATAATAATCTGGATGTGGCTGGTTGGATGGCCCACCAGAACGATCGCCTTTCACATCAGTTTGAGCAACCGACATTGTTAAGTCATTATTCTTACAATGCTGATAAAACTTCTCTACATTTGAGCGATACTTCGTGCCATATTTTTTATCAACCTCTCTTGAAATTCGATGCAAAGCAAACAGCGCATCACTACCTATTTCCTTGACTAACGGAACTAAAGTTTTCCCACGTGCGGTTGAAGCTTCAATTAATTTCGAACGTGTCAAAAGATCGTCAGTCGAACGGGGTATCTTAAAATAGCGGCTATACGGTTGATCTCCATTCAATTCATCTCCCTCAACAACTGCAAGGCCTCTCGTTTCAGGATCTTCGGCCATTTCATAATCAACACAAGCATGCTTAGCAGCTTTCGAAATTACGGGATGAGTTGTAACGTCAAGCACCCGCTCACCTCGATAATAAACAGTGCGATCATCATGCAAAGAATCCAGATATTGCTGTGAAGTTTTTAAAGGCATAGGTCTTCTCTATTACGTATTATTGGCAAAGCCTTCCCTATGATAGTAGAGGAAAAGCTCAGAGGGCACTTCAATATGAACTTTTCATGATAATAAGCAAAACTTCAATCGCTATTTTGCTCATGCAAGAATATTTGCAGAAACAAGATCTGCGATTTCCTCACTGCTTAAATCAAGAAGTCGAGTAGCAACCTCATAAGTATGTTCACCAAACAAAGGTGCCGCCCAACGATGTGTCCCTGGTGTTGCACTTAATCTCGCACAAGGTCCGTCATAACAAGACAAGCCAGTTTCTGGATGCTCCAGATACTGGTAATACTTGCGATCACGTGTATGGGGATCATGTTCCAGTACATCTTGAGCAGTTTGAACAACACCACAAGGAACACCACATCTCTGTAAGCGCTCCATAACACTCTCTGCACGAAGTTCTCTCAACCACAACGACAACAAAGACTCAAGCGCAACTACATTCTTATTACGATCAGACAAAGTACGGAACCTAGGATCTTGTGAAACCTCGCTATGCCCCAATTCCTTACATAAGGCTAGCCATTGATTGTCATCACAACATGCTATGGCGATCCAGCGTTCAGTAGGAAGAACCGTTTCATCATCGCAACACTGGAAAACACCATGGGGCGCAATTGTAGGATGCCAATTACCTGTTCGTACCCCATCAACACCATTAGCTGTGTAATCTAAAACAGCTGTAGCAAGAATATTTATAACTGACTCAACCTGTGGCATTTCAATCATTTGTCCTTCTCCAGTACGAATTCTATGCCGTAGCGCCGCAAGTAGTGCGGTAATGGAGTGCCCTGGATTAATCACATAATCAGGATAATTCGTTCCTATACCAATAGGCGGTCTATTGGGGAATCCAGACAGATGGCTAATTCCAGTAATTGGTGTCAAAACGGCACCAAATCCTAGAAAATCACGATGGGGACCTGTCAATCCTTGCATAGGAGCATAAAGCGCAATTAATTCTGGATTTACTTTTGAAATCTGATCATAACTAAGATTCCACTTCTCTATAACACGTGGTGTAAAATTTGTTAGAAACAAATCGGATTTTTCAATCAGTCGATATGCTAAATCTTGTCCACGTTCATC
>CAWVTC010000190.1:0-2664 GCA_963933025.1 uncultured Dehalococcoidia bacterium
GAGAACAAAACATGCTACCAATTTGCATACTCTCGGCCAAAGACGAAGTAAATGATCGAGTCTTAGGCCTTGAATCAGGTGCTGATGACTACTTAATTAAACCATTCGCGTTTAATGAATTATTGGCACGGATTAAGGCACTCTTAAGAAGAGAGATTCAGACGAAATCGAAAATTATCAAATTAGATCATCTTACAATTGATCCTCAAAGTAGAACTGCAACTTATGGTGAAAAGCCGCTTAATTTAACAAAAATTGAGTTTGATTTACTCACTGTTCTCGCCGATCATACCAATTCTGTGCTCACAAGAAATCAACTACTAGAGCTCGTTTGGGGTTACGATTTTGAAGCCGAAACAAATGTGGTTGATGTGTTTGTAGGATATCTCCGCAAGAAGTTGGAGACGGATGAAAACCCTCGAATAATTCACACAGTCCGTGGGATCGGGTTCATATTGCGCTCATGAGCATGCAAATTCGATTAGCATTATTTTTGTCTGCTCTAACACTAGTTATCTTTGTAGTAGCAGGTTTTTGGCTTCGGGAATTTTCTGAACAAGATATGAAAACACGGGTGGATGAAAAACTTGAAAAACAAATCCATTTAATTTTTTCTGTTGGGGTTCTGGAACGTATTTATCATAACGAAATTCAATTCTTGGAAAGAAAAAAGCAACGACCTGGTCCAACTGAATCAGTGAATGAAACCAGGTTATTGAATTTAGAAATACCAGTACGGCTTATCTTTACGCACGGTCGAAAAGAAATAATTATTGAAAGTGAAGGATTTCCTGCAATTGAAACCTCAGCACGAGCAAATGGCTTTTCGGACTTGAATGATGGATCGAAATCTTGGCGAATTCTCACAAAAACAAACAAAACAGCACACCTACAACGTGGCATTCTTGCTACTCATGTGACTGTGGTAGTTGCTATTTCACCGCATCAAATGCAACAAGCAATTATTGACCTACAAAGGCGTCTTCTCATCCTGGGAGTTTTTGTTACGGTAATTGCCGGATTAAGTGGATGGTTCCTTGGATACCGGGTAATTCGACCTTTAGTTCGTCTTCGGAAAAATGCTGCACAGGTCCACGACACTGAAGACTTGTCAGTCAGAATCGAAGCAACTGGACCACCTGAAATTAAGGCATTAGCTGAAGATTTGAATGCCATGCTATCTCGCTTAGAATATGCTGCCACAGAAATTAGCTCTGCATTATCTGTGTCCCGTGAATTTGGTTCTAATGTCGCACATGAACTACGTACACCCCTAACAAGTATGCGACTGAATCTCGACTTATTGAATCAAGCAGGCGATCTAAATTCAGAAGACAACCGTGCTGCTATTCAAGAAATACTTGAGCAGCAAGAACGCCTTTTAAAAATACTTGATGCGTTAAGACTTCTGTCTCGTGGAGACTTAGTATCGGAAGAATCAAACATGGATGAGGTGGATCTTTTCGATGTAATTACTGAATCAGCTAATCTTACAAACAATCAATTTCCAGAAATTCAAATCGCACTGAGATTATCAGACAGTATTCCTACCATTACCGGTTGGAGGGAGGGTCTTGATGTGATGTTTCGGAACCTTTTTGAAAATGCAAGAGTTCACTGTGATCTTCCGACCCAAGATCTTAGTATCCGGGTCAGCGCAAAATATGAAGGTGGCTATGTAGTAGTTGAAGTGGAAGATAATGGTCGAGGCATTCCGGAAACAGAACATGAGAGAGTATTTGAACGGTTCTATACGGGAACAACTGGACCCCAAGAAGGCTCTGGACTCGGCTTATCTTTAGTTCAGCAACAAATGACTATCCATGGCGGATTGGTTGTCGTTAGAGCTAGTGATCTTGGCGGAGCTTGTATTTCTTTATCATTCCCTTCATGAAATAATACTTTTAATTGAACCTCAGATCCTAGAAACGAATATAGCTATCTTTGCTATCACGAGTACTAAAATTAACAATGTCTGCTTACTATATGATAAGTACTCAGACATTAGGGTTTATTGAGCTATATCTGCTACGGATAGGCAGTTGAAACAAACACTCAACACTTTTTATAAAAGCTCTTATAAGAATCTTAGAAACTTCTTAGAGAACTCTTAAAAAACTATGGTTGAATCATTAAGAAATAGGATGCTGACATTTCCGAGGGTTTTCATGTTAAGGAAACACAACTGGTCAAAATACATTTGCGGGTTACTTATGATCGCGTGTGCCTTCACTTTCTTAGGAAATCCAGAACAAGTGCTTGCTGGGCCTGGGGATAGTCGCAAAGGTCCACCTGCTAATGGAGAAGCCGGACGCCAACAACATGACGAAAAAAAACATTTTCACCCGAAAAAACATCCTGGTAAGCCAATATATCAACAGACAAAAGAAAAAGGATCCGCTGCTATGCGCGAATCATGTGATGAGGATGAATTCCTGCATGAGAACAACCATGGCATCAATGCTACAGGCACCGAATCAACAAGCTCAGAAATGACCTCCACTATTAGCGAAGGTGTACAACCAAATCCAATAGCTTCAGCTACAACTAACAAACAGCCACACAGACAAACAAACAGACGACCACATCAGCGTAGAGTTATCCGAGGACACACCACTACTGCTACTGCTAGTGAGCCTGCTCAAGTTGCCAACACCACTACTG
>CAWVTC010000191.1:0-2663 GCA_963933025.1 uncultured Dehalococcoidia bacterium
AACCTATCACGAGTTGCACTAAATCGTAGAGGTACTCCTAGCACTGCTGGTGTTGTTCCCCGCAAAAACTGGATATCACTCCAGTCGCTCTCCACAGCATTCCAATCATCTGGATCGAGTAAGGGGCATTTACAAGTGATTTCTGTAGGTTCATTATTTTGACTAATAATAGGTTTCTTTTCCTGTTTGTCTGTAGTTTCATCAACAGGAACACGTTGCATCTGTTCTGCCATTTAGTCATTGGCTAGTGAAGATCTTCACTAAGCCTCTCCTTCTTCAGATGGTCTAGCAATTTTTAGTATTTCGGTTTCGCCTAAAAGCTGTTTAGTTGCTTGAACACGTGTTTGCAATCCCCAGATATCTATAAATCCTACAGACGAGGACTGATTAAATGTATCTTCACGATCGTAAGTTGCCAGTCCATAATCATAGAGCGACTCTTGAGACTGTCTACCTGATATTATTGCGGCGCCACGATGTAGTTTTAGTCGTACTACACCACTAACGTTACGTTGTGTACTCATGACATACGTTGCGAGGTCTTGGTGATGCCTACTAAACCAGTGTCCATCATAAATTAATTCTGCATATTCTTCGGCGATCTGTTGTTTCATTCTCAATTGGCGTCTGGAAAGAGTCATTGATTCTAAAGCTTTATGTGCAATATGAAGAATTACTGCAGCAGGAGCTTCATAAAGTTCGCGACTTTTTATACCCACCAGACGATCTTCAACATGATCAGATCTACCTATGCCATAGGTACCTCCCAGGTTGTTTAGCTGCTCGACTAAATTAACTGCGTTAAGTTTGGTTGTTCCAATTTTGACTGGTACCCCTTTGTGAAAGCTGATTTCAATTTCCTTTGACTGATTAGGCGTTTCATCAATAGCTGCTGTCCATTCCCAAGCATCTGTAGGTGGTTCAAGCCAAGGATCTTCTAGAATGCCGGCTTCGCAACTACGACCCCAAATATTTTCATCAATACTAAAAGAACCCGTTGGTTCCCATTCGATAGCAATTCCATTTTTTTGTAGATAATCAATTTCTTCTTCTCGAGACATTGATTGTTCCCTAGTGGGTGCAACGATTTGGAGTTTCGGATCTAGTGTTTGAATTCCTATATCAAAACGAACTTGATCATTTCCTTTACCAGTGCATCCATGAGCGACTGCAATAGCCTTTTCCTTGTGGGCTGTATCCACTAAAAGTTTTGCCATCAGGGGTCTTGCTAGGGCAGTTGCAAGCGGATAAATGCCTTGATAAACAGCTCCTGCTGCTAGTGCGGGAAATGCGAAGTAGCGCAGGAAATCTTCACGGGCATCGAGCACTATTACTTTAGATGCACCTGCAGCAAGGCCACGTTCTTCAAGAATGTCTTGGTCTCTGCTCATACCTGCGTTTATGTTTAGAGCAATTACTTCATAGCCACGCTCTTTAGAGAGCCATGTGATTGCAGTAGTTGTATCCAGGCCACCACTGTATGCAAGAATTAGTTTCGGCATAGTTTACCGTCCACTTCGTTTATAAGAGAAATACTTTAGAGCCATACTTCAGTTTAGGGCTGATGCGACTCTCGTGCTTCTAAAATATTCCCGGAGAGGAAACTTAGAATCAAAATTATTGAGATCACGATTATAAAACCGAATGCAAATTCGTTGGGCAGGGAGTTTGTCAGTGCAAATGGAGTAAGTGCAAGACTACTTGCAGTTGCTCCAACTGCACCAAAAATTTGAAGGGCAGAAGGTACTTTATTAGGTTCACTTTCGCGATTAAGACGTAATTTGCGAATAAGAAATCCCGTGAAAATAGTAGAAATGAATAGAACGATGACGAATCCATATCCCATTAGGAAGTAGCCTCATTTAAGCTCTCTTCTAATATGTGACAGGCTTGTTTGATTTCTTCTACGGTTATAGTTAAAGGTGGTAGGAATCGGACAGTATTTGGCCGGACGTTATTAAGTAGAAGACCTCGTTCACGGCATTTGTCTACGATGTCAGCGGCGATATCTTCTTTAAATGCAACTGCGATCATCAGTCCCCTTCCTCTTATCTCGGTAATCTTTGAGGTACGGTCAGCAAGACTTTCTAGTTGTTTAAACATTTCTTGTGAAAGTACAGGGACTTCTTCAAGCACATTTCCTGCAGTAAGAGTTTCAATAACTGCATTGGCAGCAGCACAAGCAACTGGATTTCCCCCGAAAGTTGTGCCGTGATCTCCAGGAATTAGATGCAGGGCTATGTCATCACGTGCGAGCACCGCTCCGATAGGTAAGCCATTTGCGAGCCCCTTTGCTAAACACATAATGTCAGGGCGAATATTTTCGTATTCATGGGCGAAAAGTTTTCCGGTTCGTCCTATACCTGTTTGTATTTCATCAATAATGAGAAGCAGATTATTTTCATCACACCACTCACGGACAGATTGTAAGTACCCGGACGGAGGCATATTTACTCCTCCTTCTCCTTGAATTGGTTCGAGCAGTATCGCAACAGTTTCTGCGGTAGTCTTTTGTTTGATTTCTTCGATGTTTCCCCAAGCTACGTGGTGGAAGCCTTTGGGCAAAGGTTCGAAAGGTTCTCGGTAACGTGCAGTGCCAGTTGCAGCTAAGGCACCTAAACTCCGTCCATGAAAACCGTCTTCTGCTGAAATTATTTCATAGG
>CAWVTC010000192.1:0-2654 GCA_963933025.1 uncultured Dehalococcoidia bacterium
ATCAAAGTTTATTGGGTAACCATATTCAAAGGCGCGTGGAGGCCTATCTCTTTTAGTCTTCCTTTTACCGATAACTGTGGATAGAACCTCATTTCTTTTTTCTTTTGGTAATGAGCGAACAATGTTTCGAATTTGCATAGTCGAATGTTGCACATATGGAAAAATAATATTTGCTAAGAGGTTAATTGTATAATCTTCGACTCGATCCTCAATTAGCACAACCTCTGGAACCGTTTGAATAGGAATATCTTTAAATAAATCTATGGAAAACTCTCTTATAGCGATTTGGTTATCGGCAAGGTAGTCATTTTTTGATGCTCGCCTAATAAAAGTCGGTATCTGCGTCTCTAAGGCTTTTCGAATATCCTTTGCAAGCAACCAACCTTCATCAAGCTCTTGAGATAGAAGCTTAGTAATTAGTCCACTAAAAAACCTACCATTACCAACAAGCCCCATATTAGCCTTGGTCGAAGCAGGTAGAATACAACGAATAATGTCACATGCTGCGCTTCGCATAGTGAAACCATAAGCCAAGCGGTGCGCCCTTTGTTCATTGTCATTTTCTAATGCATCGGCTCCAACAAGCACAACATCATTATCGCGTTCAACTTCGATCTTAAATGCTGACGCTGGAAGTTTTTTACGAAAAAAGTTCTGCATGGGTTCGACCAGCCCAGCATATGTTTCAAACAAAAAATCCATCGTCTGAACATATGTTTGAGCTAATCCAGATTTCATAATAGATTCGGGACGAACATACCTCCATTGCTCGTCACGTTTCACATCATATAAAACGTAACGCGTAGACTCTTCAATCGGCGAGCCGCCAATTCTACAATCCTCAATAACCTTAGTCATTAAATTGGAAACATTTTCAATGCAAAGAGGAGCAACCGCAAGTTCTGCAACGGACTCATCTCCATACTTATTAACTACCCGGTCAATGAGTTCACTCCCCTTAACCTCATTAGGCGTTCCGTCCTGATTAAGAAACTCACGCACCACGGTCTCCTTAAGTCCAGTTGGTGCTCGACTGTAACGCGCAAGAGCAGCGCCGACCACCTCTGGATTAAGATTGCTGATCACAAACACATCAGCATCAACATCTGAAACGTATGAAGAAAGATTTTCTCTTTCTTGTTTGGTTAGTTCATCTGCTCTTTTTGGTTTCATAGGTTGCCATCTTTGGCGCATCGGAATCCAGTATCATTAAACCTTACTTCTGGTTGGCTCCATCGTCGAAAGGAACTCCGCAGAGTATCAGGATAATTAACCCACGAACCACCCCGCACCGATTTAAACTCACCTTCTACTGGGCCTCTTGGGTTTTTTTTACGCCTCCAATTGTAATACTTTAAGTCGTACCAATCATCGACCCACTCCCAAACATTACCTGCCATATCATGCACACCGTATAAGGATACTCCTTGAGAATAAGCCCCCACATCTGTCATGGTGAAAATACCACGCCATTTCCTTCCATAAGAAGCTCTTTTTTTAGGTGGTCTGGCCCCCCAAGGATATAAGTTACCGCTTGGGCCTCGAGCTGCCTTTTCCCATTCTGCTTCTGAGGGAAGTCGTTTCCCCCTCCATCGACAATAAGCATCCGCATCAAACCAACTCACTTGCGTTACGGGTTGACGTTTAATTCTGGAAGAAAATGAAGCTCCTTCCCACAAATTACCTTCGCGACATTTATCTGTCTCGCAAGTTTCATCTAAGGCGAAACGATGCCCAGTTGCTAAAACAAAATCAAGGTATTTTTCATTTGTTACTTCATAAATATCGATCCAATAACTATCAAGAAAAATAAGTTTATCGGGGTACTCATCACGAAACCACCATAGCTCGCAGGACCTGTCATACTTGCGACACTGCTTCAGATGCTTTTTATTTTCCACAAAACTTGAACCCATTTTAAAGGTCCCAACCGGAATACGGGTCATACTTGAATTATCTGGTTTAACAGAGGGAGGCCCATCTGGCACTTGCTGCAGATTATTAGGTAACTCTTCTTTATGTTTTTCCCCGGTATGTATTGCAAACACTGCTGAGGTCGTAGATAAAAAATAAACCAAACAAAAAAAACAAACTAGTGAAAAAGATAATAAACGAACAGACATGGGTTTAGACTTGGAAGTTAACTTTTGGTGAAAGAATCTTCACTCATCAGTTTCATTAGGATTTTTTCGAAACCGAGTCATCTCCTTGCCATGAATGTAGAGAAGCGATAACCCTAGGATCATATTAACTGAATAAATATTGACAAATTTAGAATGGAAACGATCAAAACGTATCTGTAGTTTCTGATCCGTTGGGTTGGTTTTTTTCAACTTATCTACTTCGTGCATTTCAGGCCGCAGAAAACTTCCCATGTAAATTGCCAGTACAATCATAATGCCAAGGATCCATTCCTTAACGAACCTGCGTTTCGTAACTCCTAATTGTTCAAATTCAAGTTTGCTAAATTTGCCGACTAATCGCTTAATTATTTCGGCCGAAACCATGAAACCGATACAAATATAAATAATTTCAATATTGAACACATCCATAATGGTGTTCATCACCTTACTTGCCAGCAATGGCTGTTCTTTAAGCTTGATCCGCACAATAATCTCAACCAAAATACCAAGCAAGAACATCCCTCCAACCCA
>CAWVTC010000193.1:0-2643 GCA_963933025.1 uncultured Dehalococcoidia bacterium
ACCTAGCCCGCCCATCATCAGGTCATCTTTATTGGAGCATGAAAGACGAAAATTCTCAGCTACGCTGCGCGATGTTTCGTCAAAAAAATCGCGTCCTTAAGTTTTCACCTAAAAACGGGCAGCAGATTCTTGCACAAGGGCGTTTAGGAATTTATGAATCACGAGGCGAATTTCAACTCGTGGTTGATTATTTAGAAGAAGCTGGAGAGGGACTATTACGCCGGCGATTCGATGAACTCAAGAACAAACTGGATTTAGAAGGCCTTTTTGATGCAGACAAAAAACGAGCTCTACCTAGGCTGCCTCGAAAAATTGGTGTTATCACTTCCCCCAGCGGGGCAGCAGTCCGCGATGTATTAAGTGTTTTAGCAAGGCGATTCCCTGCCATACCTGTACTGGTATACCCAACAGCTGTTCAGGGTGACGGGGCATCAGATGCGATAGCGCATGCTCTTAATCTGGCAAACCAGCGTAGAGACTGCGACCTTTTAATACTGACCCGTGGTGGAGGGTCTCTCGAAGATCTCTGGTCCTTCAATGAAGAGGTTGTAGCTCGTGCCATCGCCTCCATAGAGATTCCTATCATTGTAGGGGTTGGACATGAAATTGATTTTACAATCGCAGACTTTGTAGCTGATGTGAGAGCGCCAACCCCATCAGGGGCAGCGGAACTTGCCGTGCCAGATAAGTCACAATGGCTTAATACTTTAACTAACATAAATAATCGATTATCAAGAGCCATTGATCAACACCTATCAACCATACGGCAGCTTTTAGACAGTATCGAACATCGCATGAGTCGAAGTCATCCCGGGGTGCAACTAGGCCAATCAAGCCAAAGACTCGATGAAATGGAGACAAGATTGCGTCTTAGTCTGGAACGTTCCCTGACAAAATCCAGCTCCTTGCTAGCACAGCTCACCGCAAACTTACTAGGCGCTACCCCACGGCATCTAATCACGAGTTTTCGGGAACGTCTTAAATTTAATGAAAGAAACCTTGATAGCGAGATTCGAAAAACATGGCAACTTCGCAATAACAAACTAATGCTTGCCAAGCGCGCACTTCAGTCTGTTAGTCCACTAGCTACACTGAAACGAGGTTATGCAATTGTCACGAATTTCCATGGAAAGGTAATTAAAGATGCTTCTACTGTGTCACCAGGTACCAGTATTGATTTGCGACTCGCAAGCGGAAAGCTTTCTGCGATAGTCAAAGAATCCCATCAGAAACAAAAATAGACTAGTTATCGAAAAATCGCGCAACGACCGGACAAAAATTATCCATATCCGCTAAAAAAGAATCATGTCCTTGAATCGAGGGAAGCTCTACAAACTCAACCTCCCGCTCACCACGCCCAAGCAAAATAGACAGCTCATGTTGCTGATGCAATGGGTAAAGAATATCGCTCACAACTCCCACAACCATAGCGCGTGAAACCTTTATTTTTTCAATAGCTTCAGCCACAGAAGTACCGTGATCCGCAACATCAAATAAATCACTTGCGCGCGACAAGTATAGGTAACAGTTTGGATCAAACTGCCCAATAAATTTATTTGAATGATGCTCAAGATACTTTTCTATCTCAAACGTAAGTGCAAATGGATCAGCTTCAGAAAAATCCTTGCCACTGCGCTCCCGGCCAAACCTCTCACCCCACTCATCAGCAGATCGATAAGTGATCATCCCGAGCTTTCTCGCTAAACGCATACCTGTAATCGGAAATGTCTCGGCTGAATAGTTTCCATTTGACCAATTAGGATCACGACAAATCATTTCACGCTGCAGAGAACGCAAGGCTGTAGAGAAAGGTAACGCATGCGTTGCTGATGAAATGATGAGGAGGCTTTCCGAAAGTCCTGGAAAAAGAATTTCAAATGCCAAGGCAGACATGCCTCCCATGGAAGGTCCAACCGTGGCATAAAGCTTTTCAACACCCAGATGCCGAATAACCTCTCTCCCCCCGCGGCTGACGTCCTCAAGTGAAAGAACTGGAAAATGACTTCGATAAAGTTGTCCAGTCTCTGGGTTTATTGATGCCGCTCCTGTCGAACCGAAGCAACTACCCAAAGAGTTGACACAAATCACAAAAAATCGTCGGGTATCGATAGCTCGACCTGGGCCAATCATTTTCTCCCACCAGCCAGGATCTGCATCCTCAGCAGAAGAAGCCGCATGCGCAGACGGTGAGAGCCCGGTAAATATCAAAATGGCATTGTCACGCTGAGAAGATAACTCTCCCCAAGTTTCATAGGCGATAGTCGGACTCAACAAGCATCCGCCACAGTGCATCGGAAACTCGCCGTCGACTACTACTACTTTTTTTGCTCTATTCAAAAGTAAATCCAATTTCGCACCGACCATAATCAAATCAGAGAAAGTGTACCTGCCCGTAGATAATGTGGTCTTAACTTCTCGTTATAAGAATAGTCCAAACTGCGCAGGGAAACGAGCTACTAATTAGGGGTTAGCGTCCATGTCGAATCACGCGACGCCTGCGTGCTAACTGCCCTCTTGTCAACGAGTTACGGCGGCCAGAATATGGATTCTCGCCACTTTTCAATTCGACACGTAAAGGGACCCCTTCCAGACGGAGTGTTTTTCGAAAAGTATTAACGAGATAACGACGGTAATCGGCTGGCA
>CAWVTC010000194.1:0-2641 GCA_963933025.1 uncultured Dehalococcoidia bacterium
AATACGGGTTCCCGACATACCTAGGGGATGTCCCAGTGCTATCGCTCCACCATTAGGATTGATTCTTGGATCCCTATCCTCCAGACCTAACTTACGCGTACAAGCCAGCACTTGTGCCGAAAAAGCTTCGTTAAATTCCATGTGATCGATGTCATTCAATGTGAAGCCTGCTTTGTCCAAGACTTTTTTGGTGGCATAAACAGGGCCAATACCCATGATTTTTGGCTCTACACCTACAACAGCAGAAGCAACTATTCTTGCTTTTGGCGTTAGATTGTATTTCTTTAATGCCGCTTCCGAAACCACTAACATCGCTGCAGCTCCATCGTTTAAGCCCGATGCGTTTCCTGCAGTTACTGTACCATCCTTTTTGAACACAGTAGCTAATGTAGCGAGCTTTTCTATGGTGGTGTTTGGTCGAATAAATTCATCTTGATCTACTAGCACAGGGCCTCCTTTTCTTTGAGGAATTTTTACAGCACAAATTTCCTCTGCTAAGATTCCGTTTTGACGTGCTTTTGCAGCTTTCATTTGAGAATGATAGGCAAATAAATCTTGGTCTTCACGACTAATACTGTATTGTTCTGCTAAGTTCTCTGCAGTAATCCCCATTGCATCTGTTCCATACATTTGATGCAGTCTTTTGTTGACAAAACGCCAACCAAAACTCGAGTCTTCCATTTTAGCATCATTTCCAAAGGCATTTGTCGCCTTTGAAATTACGTATGGTCCGCGAGACATATGTTCCATTCCTCCAGCGATAAAAACATTTCCATCACCAGCTTTTATCGCCCTATTGACTTGCACCACAGAAGACATCCCTGAAGAACATAATCTATTGACCGTTTCTCCTGGAACCGAATAGGGCAACCCAGCTAAAAGCAGAGCCATGCGGGCAACATTTCGATTGTCTTCTCCTGCTTGATTATGACAACCTAAAATAACATCATCAATAGCATCTTTGGGTAAATTGGGATACTTATCCAGTAAAGCTTTGATGGGAATTGCTGCCAAGTCATCTGCCCTAACTTGTGCCAAAGCACCTCTAAAACTTCCTATTGGAGTTCTTATTGCGTCGACTATATATGCTTCTTTCATTTTTCTATTTTAATTGTTCTATAAATTTTGCTTCGGTTTTTTCACGAACCTCCTCCAACGAACTACCTAGTAATATTTCTATGAGAGTCAATTGTTCGTCAATAAATTTGAACACGGCTAATTCCGTAATCAACATATCAACGCAGTTAAAATCGGTAATAGCTAAAGTACAATTTTCTACTACTTTTGAATTACCCTCTCTATCGGTATGACTTAAGGTAATAATTAATTTTTTAGCTCCAGATGCTAAATCCATTGCTCCCCCTACTCCCAAAAGTGGTTTTCCTGGCACAGACCAGTTTGCCAAATTTCCTTGTGCATCAACTTCTAAACCACCCATGATGGCAACATCAATATGCCCACCGCGAATCATCGCAAAACTATCGGCACTGTCAAAATAACTACTCCCCAACAATGCAGTGACTGGAACTTTACCTGCATTTACGGGATAATGCATCGCTCCTCCTCCATCCTTTGGTTCTGGACCCACACCCAACATTCCATTTTCAGTATGGAGTATAATGCCGTCTTCAGGCTGAATCAAATCGGCCACTAGGGTTGGTATTCCAATTCCTAGATTGACTACATCTCCTTTTCTTAATTCTGCAAACGCGCGTTTAGCCATATTCATCCGTTTTTCATCAAGTACTTTTGAAGAGCCTAAGGATGCTGAAGAACCTAAATCTTCTTCTGTCAGTTTACGCTCCACTAAATAATCCACAAAACAACCCGGCGTGTGAATCTCATTGGGGTCTATTTCTCCATTTGGAACAATTTCTTGTACTTCAGCAATTACAATATCAGCCGCTGTGGCCATCGCTCTGTTAAAGTTTTGCTCAGTCATCCGGTATTGTAAATTTCCTACCGTATCGGCTTTCCAAGCTCTTATGATGGCGACATTCCCTCGAATACCTTCTATAAAAACTTGCTCCTTTCCATTCAGTATTTTGGTTTCTCGCCCTTCAGCAATTAAAGTTCCTGCAGAGGTTGGCGTATAAAATCCGCCAATACCAGCACCACCTGCTCTAATGGCTTCTGCCAAAGTCCCCTGCGGAAGTAATTCATACTCTACACGACCTTCTTGTGCCGCCAAAACCGCTTCTCTATTTGACGTAAAAAAAGAACCAATCATTTTCTTTAATTGACCATTGTTCAGTAGTCGACCGCCTCCCATATTGGGTTCGCCAACATTGTTTGCAATAAAAGTGAGGTCTTTGGTGCTGGTCTTTGCTAGTTCATGAATGATATTTACTGGATTGCCGGTCATACCAAAACCACCACCTAAGATAACATCTCCATCTTTAACTAAACTTGCGGCTTCTTCAGCACTAATTTTTGGAACTTTTTTCATTAATATTTAAATTTCAAATGATTCAAATGGAAGACCTACATAGTTTTCCGCTAAAGTTGTTCTGTAAGCTTTGGACACTTTCAGGTAATCAAATTTTGCTTTTTGCAAGCGATAGGCAAACGACCCATGCACGTCTTGTTTATGAAATAACTTGGTCATGAAATTAGAGAAGTCCTGTGCTCTCCAAATTCT
>CAWVTC010000195.1:0-2639 GCA_963933025.1 uncultured Dehalococcoidia bacterium
GACTCATTTCTTCAATAAAATTGACACGTTCTTGATGCTCTTCTTCTCCGAGACAAATTTCCAAGCCTCCTGTTTTTTCGTAGTTCAGATTAAAACCGCTCTCATTCTCAAGATTTTCTGCAAATTCAGGCCACTTTTCTGTAGCTTCAATACTCCATTCAACATAACGCGGCATGCCTTTGCCTTTCCCCTGCACCCAAACCAGACCGAAGTTTCCACGAGATGCTGTTAATCTGTTATCAACCTTATCAATAAGAATCACTTTTGCTCCATTTTTTACCATTCCATAGGCTAATGAAACTCCAATAACCCCACCTCCAACAACTACTACTTCCGCATTTTCATTAATCATTTAAAACCAATAGTGAGTTTGATTGTTATTATAAATCCAAAGCATCTTGCCGATGACATGCCGTAAGGTGTTTTTCACGTTGACTCATGTCAAGTTTCAAAAATGTTTGTGAACATGTCTTATCTGCATAAGGACAACGTGGTGTAAATCGGCACCCAGGTGGAGGGTCAATTGGTCGACTTATATCCCCTATAATGTTGGGAACAGAACGTCTGGAACGAGGGTCAGGAGCAGGGACAGCGCTGATCAATGCTCTAGTATAAGGATGTTTTGGTTTTTGAATAACATCGCGGGTTAGTCCAACTTCTACTGCCTGCCCTAGGTACATGATCATTAAACGATCGGCTATATGTCCCAATATTGAAAGGTCGTGTGAAACATAAATACATGAGAAGTTTCTTTCTAGTGCTAATTTTTTAAGCAAAACCAAAATACCTGCACGAATTGAGACATCAAGCATAGAAAGTGGTTCATCCGCAATCAGCATCTGTGGTTCCATAACCAAGGCACTCGCAATTCCGACCCTTTGACGTTCACCACCACTTAATTCGTGAGGATATCTTTCAGCGTACTTTAAGGATGGCAATCCAACCGCATTGAGAATATCATCTACTCTAGAAACAATCTCGTCCTCAGGCCAAAGTTTTAGAGCTCTGGGTCCTTCTGCTACTGTGTCAATAACTCTAAATCTTGGATTAAGTGTTTCATATGGGTCCTGGAAAATCATCTGTACTTTACTATGATAAAAGCGTTTTTCATCAGAATCAAACTGATCAATACGCTTGCCTTGGTAAAGAATTTCTCCTGAGGAAGGTTTAACCAATCCCGAAATCATCATACAGGTAGTCGATTTGCCACATCCTGACTCACCTGCTATGCCAAGCACTTCTTTTTCGTTGACTATGAGGTTGACATTCTCCACGGCTTTAATCATGCGGATAGGCTTGCCATAAATCAACCTATCGATCAAGCCGCTCTTAACTTCAAAATGCCGAGAAACATTTTTTAATTCTAGTAATGCCATGTTGATAATTTTTTTGCTTGTTCTCTTAACTCAGGTGCATCCATATGACGAAAGCAACTCACCTGATGAAATTTTTTTTTCACTACAACTTCTGGAACATCTTTTTTGCAACGATCGGAACTGAAAGGGCAGCGAGCTTCAAACGGACATCCAGTCTGTAAACCTATTAAAGAAGGGGGCGAACCGGGAATGGAAATCAGTTCTTGATCTAGATCTTTAATCGAAGGGAATGCGTTTTTAAGCCCTAGCGTGTATGGGTGGAAAGGTGATTCAAATAGATCAAGTGACTTAGCCTGTTCCATAATACGTCCTCCATACATCACTGCAATACGATCACTCATTTCTGCTATTACAGCAATATCATGAGTTATCAGAATAATGGAACTCCTGATTTGCTTTCGTATTTCCCGAATTCGTCTCAATATTTTCTCCTGTACAAGAACATCAAGACCGGTAGTTGGCTCATCCATAACAATTAATCCTGGATCTAGTGCAAGCGCCATAGCAATCATTGCTCGTTGCCTCATGCCTCCAGAAAACTCATGTGGGAAACTATCCATAAATTCACTTTGAAGGCCAACCACGTCGAATAATTCTTCAACTCGTTCTCTGGCTTCTTTTTTTCCTTGAGAGGTATGAGCTTGTATGGCTTCGACAATTTGCTCTCCCACTTTGTAAACCGGATTGAGAGAGTTCATAGCACTTTGTGGTACTAGTGAAATTTGTGTCCAAAGTACTTCTTTTCGAAAAATATTTTCGCTCATGCGATCAATCTTTTGATCCTTATAATTGATTGTATGTGCGTCCATTTTTGCATTTTCTGGGAGCAAACGCATAATCGCTTTTATTAATGTAGATTTACCACATCCAGATTCTCCAGCAATACCGAAAACTTCATTGGAAAAAACTTTAAATGAGACATCTTCTACTGCATGTATCTCTCCATCTTTAGTTTGATAGCGAACATTAAGTTTTTCAACTTCTAAAATAGGTTTGCTGCTCATCTTTTTCGCAATCTGGGGTTGGCTTCTTCTTCATATGCACGACTGACAAATACCAGTGAAGTAACTAGTAAAACAATACATAGAGATGGTGCTGCAAACCACCACCACGCAATTCGTGTTTTTCCTGATATCCACAATTCATAGAGCATTCCTCCCCAGCTTATGGTCTCACCATCGCCGAATCCTAAGAAGCTTGCGCTGGCCTCAGTTATGATAGACCATGCAATATTGAATGAAGCATATAGAAGAAGAAGTGGTA
>CAWVTC010000196.1:0-2638 GCA_963933025.1 uncultured Dehalococcoidia bacterium
GAATCAAATTGCATAACAGTCAAAACAATATCAGCAACGTGACGAGACCCTCCAAAACGTGGCGGCGACGGTATTAAAATATTCTTTCCGCACTTCACAATGCGGGCTGGAAATCCAATAACATCATCCAGTGTACTCGCGTTCTCTACGCCGAACCCAATGTTTGATTGAACCTCTGGAATCAATTCACCAATACAATGATTCTTCAACACTTCAACGGCTCGAAGAACACGCTGAGATATATCATAACGCTCGGAATCTTGATAAAGCCTTGTCAGGGGTTCGGCTTGTGGCGCACCTTTTCCCGAGATAACAGCCCCCGTAATTGCAAGTCCGATAAACTCCTTCGCTTCTTTCACTGACGTAACGACATCTCTACCCTTTACCAAACCTGCCGTAATAGCAGATGCCAAAACACAACCTGTCCCATGAACATCTGGCCCAATCAAGCGATCCGCATCTAAGCGAATAGTACGTTTCCCATCAAAAAAAAAGTCCTGTGGTTTTCCTTTTAAATGTCCACCTTTAATAAGAACATTTTTAGGGCCCATTTTTATTAAAACGCGGGCTGCTCGAATTCTGTCCGACGCATTTTTAATCTTCACTCCTGATAAAATCTCAGCTTCATTCAAATTAGGCGTTAACAAGAAAGTAATTGGCAAAAGTTCTTTCTTCATCACTTGAATTCCCTGCAGCGACAACAACGATTTTCCTGATGAAGAATAGATTACAGGGTCAACAACAAGTTTTTTAATTCGATAACGGCGCAATAAGCGAACCAAGGTTTTAATAATTAATTCGTTTCCCAGCATTCCTATTTTAACAGCACCAGGCTTCCCATCTTCTAGTATAACCTTTAGTTGTCGCTCAACTATTTCGGGTGAAATATCATGAGCACCCAAAACACCTGCGGTATTTTGTATGGTTATTGAAGTCGCAACTGATTTTCCACTGACTCCAAATGCTGAGAAGGTTTTTAAATCTGCTTGGAGTCCCGCTCCTCCACTTGGGTCAAACCCAGCCACTGTTAAAGCAGTACTAGTTGTTGTTTTCATAAAATTAAAATAACGAGAGCGGAAAATTATAACCCAGCACTCTAACAGACTGATGAAAGCGCTGGCAACAATTTAATCAAACCGAAAGTGAGAACCCGGGTGAATAGAGGAAGTATCTGAAAGGGACTACCCGACGGTCACGGACTTGGCCAACGATCGAGGTTTGTCTATATTACGCTTGAGAGATATAGCGGTAAAATAAGCAAACAACTGACCTATCACAAGCTGGACGAATGGAGCGACAATCGGTTTTACATTCGGAAGGATGATTTCTTCACTAAACAAATCCTTATTCTTGCTACCTTCATCAAAGTGGACACCCAGAACAAACCCAGATCTTGCACGAATTTCTTCAACGCTATGAATTGTTGACTGATATAGTTCTTTATCTGAGCATGGAGGAATAAAAACAATAGAATTTACATCCTGATCAACCATTGCCAGAGTCCCATGTTTTAAAAACCCGCCAGGCATTCCTTCAGCATGTACATAGGCAACTTCTTTCATCTTAAGAGCCGATTCTAAGGCGATTGGATAATAAATTCCTCTACCAAGATACAGCCAGTTTTTCACCTTAGAGTAATTATTCGCTATACGATGGATAAATCCTGACCGTTCATTCAATATATTCTGTACAACTTCAGGCAACTCACGAAGAGCTGTTATAGATGCGTCATATTCCTTTCGTTTTATTTTCTTTTTCTTTAGGCCTAATTTCAGAGCTAAAAGCGTCAAGATAATCATCTGCGCAAAGGCCGCCTTGGTGCTAATAACACAAATTTCCGGACCAGAGCCTTGAAGAATAACCTTATCAGCCAATCGAGAAATAGATGAACCCATAACATTAATAATCGCCGCAGTCTTAGCCCCTTTAGACCTCGCAAACTTTAGAGCACGGATAGTGTCGAAAGTTTCACCTGACTGGGAAACAGTTAGCACGAGACTTTTGCTGTCGACTTTAGCAAGTGAATCAAACTCATCAGAGCTGAGCGCAGGGATAAACAAATCCGCAAAGGAAGAAAAGAGGTACTCTGAAAATTTTGCCACATAAAATGTAGTTCCCACCCCAACAAAATATGTGTTGTCACTTGCATCAATCATATCAACCACTTCATTCATTAAACTAGAATCCAGTTCCAAAGCGGTATTAATGGTCTGTGGTTGCTCATAAATTTCTTTGAGCATGTAATGCGGGTAACCGGCTTTTTTTGCCGTTTCACTATCCCACTCTATTTTTGTGATCGGTTTAACGATTTCCTCTTGGGTTAAAAAATTTTTCACCACATAAGAGTCCCTCGATAAAATGGCGTACTCATCATCCTCCATAATGACAGCGTTTTTCGTATGATCTGCGAACGCATTAAAATCCGATCCAACAAACTTTAATTCATCGCCAATCCCGAGCATCAGCGGGGATTCTCTTCTAGCGCAAAAAATTTGATCTGGGTGGTAGGTAGAAATCATAGCTATGGCAAAAGTTCCTTCCAAAATATTCAGAGTCTTAACTAAAGCTTTCTCAACACTCTCATGTTTTTTATAATATTTTTCCAACAAATGTGGAATCACTTCCGTATCCGTTTCAG
>CAWVTC010000197.1:0-2609 GCA_963933025.1 uncultured Dehalococcoidia bacterium
GCCTAAATTGTAGTTAGCAAAAAATTAAACAAAATGAAACGAATTTATTACCTACTCCTTGTCTTTTTAGTATCAGGGTTTACAACTAACATCGAAGAAGTTATTGCACAAGATGATAAACAAATAGAATGGGCAGAAGCACAGCAATATGACGTAATCGTTATAGGTGGAACCCCGGCTGGAGTTGCCGCAGCGATTGCCGCAGGCCGTGCAGAAAAGAGCGTAATCATTATCGAACAGTCTCCGGTTCTTGGAGGTGTACTCTCTTCAGGAGTGCTTCGATTGGATGATTATTACATTGAATCAAATAGTGGTGTGATCGAGGAATACAGGCAACGCGTAAGCAAATACCATCGTACAACGCTAGCAGACGATCCCTTGGTTAAAGAACACCTCAAGCAAAACCCACGGCTCCAGTGGAACACAGCAGATGGACGAGCTTGGGAACCACATACGGCAGCAAGGATTTTCGCTGAAATGGTGGCCGAGCACAAGAGCATCACCACACGTTTCAATGAAGTGGCCGTAGATGTGAAGCTGGAAGGAAAACGTGTCATAGGCGTCGTTACGCGGGATCGCGACAATAAAGGAAACTTGGGCGAGCATCATGTATATCTCGGCAAGGTAATCATCGATGCGACCTACGAGACAGACTTAGCAGCTTATGCCGAAGTGCCCTTTCGTATTGGACGAGAAGCCCGTTCCACAGAAGAACCTCATGCCGGAGTAATCTACACTAATTTCTTTCGCCATGTAGAAGGTTCACTACCAGCTACTATTTTTCCTGGCAGTACGGGTGAAGCAGACGATAGATCACAAGCTTTCACTTATAGAATGACTGCAAAAGATTACGGCAAAGCAGATCACCCCTATCTCTTAAAACAAGCACCACCCGATTACGATCGCACTAAGTATAATTGGTCGGGCAACCGCAAACCAATTATCCCGAACAAGAAATTCGATTTATTAGGAATCAATTGGGGCGGAGATTTAACGGGCTTTGGAACGCGGTGGGTCTTAGCCGATTGGCAAGAGCGTGTTGAAATAGAAAAAATATATCACAATTATGAACTCGGTTGGCTTTACTACATTCAGACAGAAGGCGGATCACCGAACATCGGGCTACCTGATGATGAATTTAAGGACAACAATAATTTCCCTTATCGACTCTATGTTCGCCAAGGTCGCCGAATAGAGGGGCGTTATACTTTAACTGAAAGCGACATGCACAAAGACCTTCGAGGAGATGGATTACGAGGCCCACTTAATACCAATTCAATCGCAATTGGGATCTATGGAATTGACGCACACAACGTACAGAATCCAACAGTGAGAGATGAACCTACATACGGAGAAACCGCTGCCGAAGGAACGCTTCACCTAAAAGATGTAACTGGTCCCTACCAAATCCCTTATAACGTAATGATTCCCAAGGAGCATAAAGGCATTATTTTTCCGGTAGGCATCTCCTCTACTCATATTGCGATATCATCTGTTAGGATGGAGCCAGTTTGGTCGCAACTAGGACAGGCTGCCGGAGTTGCCGCTGCACTTGCAATAGACAATGGTATCGAATTGGCCGATGTGCCAGTTCATCAAATTCAAGATGAGCTTGTGAAACAGGGCTGTGTTTTATTTTTCTACACCGACCTCCCTGCTACTACACCTTCATTTGAGGCTGTACAAAAGCTGAGCTTACTCAATGCGATAAACAATAATCCCAGCCAAAAGTATCTTACCGCGAATGGACCAGTAATTTGGCAGCCCAATAAAGAAGCCTACCGTTTCCGACCAGATGATTTGATAACGCTAGGCGAATTCGCCCAGATGGCAGTGAATGGATTTCAGATTCCGATCAGTATTACGGGCGCACATTTTTTCGATGTACAACGCTGGAATCCTTCGTTCAAATACATTGAGACCCTCTACGACAATTCAACCCAATCACTAAAACCCTTCTTCGAATACGAAATAGAGTCGGAGTCCCAAAAAGTATTGGTCCACCCAGAGCAGCACTTAGACCCCACCTATGCTAGAAAAATCATATCGGGCTTACTGCAAAAACAATTATCAATACAGCCCAAGTCGAATACGAAGCTTACTCGCGGTGAAGCGGCTCAACTCATCTATCAATGTATAAAAGACTGAGGCACTATCGACTAAAGCATCGCAAGATTACAGAAGATCCTTTTGAAAAAAAATTAGCGAGTGAACACCCTGAAAAATATGAGGATTGATTAGAAAAGTACAACGCCAAATGCATTTTGTTTTATCTATTAAATACTTTCTAATGCTTTTCAATTTCGATTGTTTTATTTTACATAAATTTATTTTTTTTGATAAAGTCCAACAATTAAAGGAGAAAATAGAGGCATGGTATCCTTTAAAAGGACGAAAATTACTACTAACAAAAAACAACTGATGCAACAAATAAAACGTATAAGCAGACAACTATTATCACTAGGTGTAATTCTACTTTTAAGTACAAATTGTTCGAAAAAAGAAGTAAAGCCCCCAAATATTGTGGTAATCATGGCAGATGACCTTGGTTTTTCGGATTTGGGTTGTTATGGTGGAGAGATTGAAACACCTAATTTAGATAAATTGGC
>CAWVTC010000198.1:0-2594 GCA_963933025.1 uncultured Dehalococcoidia bacterium
TTCATTGCTTTGCAATCTGACGATGCCTGATAGCATTGTTGATCATGGACCGCAAAGTACATTTCAGTCTGTATATGATCTTGATGGCAAAGGAATCGCACGCAGAGTTAAAGAAAGACTAGACTCCTTACAGTTACCTAAAGTGAGTAATTAGAGGAGCTTTTGGGATGAGCAATGCTCCTACACCACCACCACCAAACCTAGCAAAGCACTCAGAAGAGTTGGAGCTACAACTTCAGGCTAACCTCAATGCTGATGGTGCACTAGGCGCTGCATGTCGATATGTTATGGGGTGGGAAGATGCTGATCATAAAGTAACTTCTCAGGGGGGGAAAAGAATACGACCTGCGCTTTGTTTATATGTTGCTGAATTGTTTGGTGGAAACATTGTCGATGCGTTACCAGGAGCTCTTGCAATTGAACTAGTACATAATTTTTCGCTTGTGCACGATGAGATACAGGATCAAGATCCTGAACGACATCATCGAAAAACAATTTGGAGAATCATCGGTGAAGCACAAGCAATTAATGTAGGCGATTATCTGTACATTCAGGCACAACGTGTTCTGATTGAAGCAGCAATTCCTGAGAATCGACGCCTGTTGGCATTAGCCTCCTTGGCTAATGCCACCGGAGATATGATTAAAGGACAATGGACTGACCTATCTTTCGAGAACCGTAACAATATTACTGTTGATGAATATTTAGAAATGATTGAATTTAAAACGGGTGCATTGATTGGTGCTGCTATCGAGTGTGGTGCAGTACTTGCTGGAGTACCAAAAGCAGAAGCTGATCTAGGAAGAGCTTGGGGACGTCGCATTGGCCTAGCCTTTCAAGCTCACGATGATATTCTTGGAATATGGGGGGATCCAAATACGACAGGAAAATCTAATGTGAATGATTTAATGAGAAAGAAAAAATCTCTACCAGTGATTGAGGCTCTTAAACAAACTAAAACAGCAACTCTGATCGAATCTTTGTATGCAGCAGATAAAGAACCTACACCGGAAGAAATATTTGAAACAGCCGACTTGCTTGAAAAAAATGGTATTCGTAAACGTTGCGAGGAACATGCCCAACGTTTTGTAGGAGAAGCAGAAGAAATACTTGAAGCCCTTCCTTTAGGTGTCGAAGAGCGTGCACGGTTACGTCAAATTGCAGACTATTTGATTAAAAGGAACGTGTGAGAACGGGTCGTGGTAAAACTGTTTCACCCATAAGCCATTTATCTATTCCATGGGCAGCAGCACGTCCTTCAGCTATGGCCCAAACAATTAGTGACTGACCTCGCGCCATATCTCCAGCAACAAATATGCCAGGAACAGTTGTCATACTCTCGCTATCACAGAGAACATTGCCACGTTCAGATAGATCAACTTCTAATTGTTCTAACATGCCTCCAGATTCAGGACCTAGGAAACCAAGTGCCAACAGTACAAGATCAACTGGTTCTGTAAAATCACTTTCTTCAATTTCACTCATATTTGGTCGACCATCTTTGGGTTGTTCCCATTCTAGGCGTACCCCATTCAATCCTGTTAGCTGACCATTGGTACCGCTGAATGACTTAGTCAGAATACTGTAATCACGAACGCCGCCTTCTTCGTGTGCTCCAGAAGTTCTATAGACATTTGCCCAGGTTGGCCATGGGTTATTCAATGCACGTTGATCGGGAGGACGCTCTAGTAATTCATATTGCTTAATACTTTTTGCTCCCTGGCGGTGCGCAGTTCCTAAACAGTCCGCACCGGTATCTCCTCCACCTAGAATTATTACGTGTTTTCCTTTTGCGGTAATACGGGTGTCTGGTCCGGTACCACCACTTTCATTCCAGCGATTCTGCATAGGCAAATACTCCATAGCTAAATGAATACCACTTAATTCACGACCAGGGATAGGTAAATCTCTAGATTGTGTAGCCCCGCCTGCTAAGCAGACTGCATCATATTCTTTCATCAAATCACCAGCATCTAAATCTTTTCCAATATTGATATCCGTTTGGAATACAACCCCCTCTTCCTCCATTTGGTTAATTCGTCTATTTAGAAACTTTTTTTCCATTTTAAATTCAGGTATACCGTACCTGAGAAGACCACCTATACGATCATCTCGTTCCAGTACGGTCACTTTGTGCCCAGCCCTACAAAGCTGTTGAGCTGCGGCAAGGCCAGCAGGCCCTGATCCAACAACCGCCACTTTTTTGCCAGTGGTTTTTTTCGGTTTTTGAGGAACTATCCACCCTTCATTCCATGCATTTTCAATTATCGTTAACTCTACTTGTTTGATTGTGACTGGATCATCATTAATACCTAAAACACAGGCAGATTCACAAGGCGCAGGACACAAACGGCCTGTGAATTCAGGAAAATTATTGGTTGCATGAAGTCGATCTATAGCAGCTTTCCAATGGTTTCTGTAAACAAGATCATTCCAGTCAGGAATAATGTTTCCTAAGGGACACCCTTGGTGACAAAAAGGAATTCCGCAATCCATACAACGTGCAGCTTGCTTATTTAGCTCGCCACTCGGGAATTCATCATAAATTTCAATCCAATCAGTAACACGATCATCCACTGAGCGCCGAGGAGGCA
>CAWVTC010000199.1:0-2465 GCA_963933025.1 uncultured Dehalococcoidia bacterium
TTCAGCGGTTACGTGAAAGCTGTAATAAACACGATATTTTACTCATTTTTGATGAGGTGATTAGTGGTTTTGGGCGCACAGGAGATGCTTTTGGAGCGGAGCATTTTGGGGTTTTGCCGGACATTATGTGTCTGGCTAAGGCTCTAACCAATGGGGCTATACCTATGGGGGCGGTCGTTGCAAATAAGAAGATTTATGAAGCTTTTATGGAGACTGATAAGCCAGAATATATGGTTGAGTTTACTCATGGGTATACTTGTTCTGGGCATCCAGTAGCCTGTGCCGCGGGTCTTGCAGCAATGGACATCTTCGAGCAGGAGAAGCTTACAGATAGAGCGCGTGAGCTTGCCCCTCATTTTGAAGACTTAATCCATGGGTTACGTGGTACCAAGCATGTTACCGATATTCGTAATATTGGGTTGGCTGGGGCAGTGCAGATAGCCCCGCTTTTGAATGAGCCGATTCGTCGACCATCCGAGATTGCTCTGGCGTGTTGGAATAAGGGGCTTTATATCCGTTGGGCGGGTGATACGTTATGTATGGCTCCACCATTTGTTTGCGAGAAAGAGCAACTGGATGAGGCATTTAATATCTTAAGTGATTGTATTGGCGAGGTGGATTAACACATGTCTTCTGTATCTGAAAAAACTTCGGGCGAACTGCCCTTAATTGGTCATTTTATCAATGGACAGAGAGTCCTTGATGCGGGAAATTCCCAGCCAGTTTATAACCCGGCTACTGGCCAGGTTATCCGACAAGTAGCGCTTGCAGAGCCCAATACCGTTCGGGATGCGATAGCTGCGGCTGAAAAGGCTTTTCCTGAATGGCGTAATACAACCCCATTAAGCCGAGCCCGTGTGATGTTCAGATTCAAGGAGCTCATAGAAAAGCATGCGGAAACAATTGTGTCTTTAATTACGGAAGAGCACGGCAAGGTGCTGGATGATGCTCGTGGGGAACTGCAACGGGGTATAGAGAATATTGAATATGCATGTGGTGCGCCAGAGCTATTAAAGGGAGAGCACAGCAGAAACGTTGGTCGTGGTGTCGATAGCTGGTCAGAACACCAGCCATTGGGAGTGGTAGTTGGTATAACCCCCTCGAATTTCCCGGCTATGGTGCCTCTATGGATGTACCCTCTGGCATTGATTTGTGGAAATACATTTATCCTCAAACCGTCAGAGCGGGATCCTAGTGCGACACTTTTTATTGGTGAATTATTGAAGGAAGCCGGTCTTCCAGACGGTGTATTTAATCTGATCAACGGTGATAAGCAAGCAGTTGATGTTTTATTGACCGATGACCGTGTTCAGGCTGTGAGTTTTGTGGGCTCCACGGCTGTAGCTGAATCTGTTTATCGGAAAGGTTTAGAGAACGGTAAACGAGTGCAGGCTTTGGGGAGCGCAAAAAATCATGCAGTCGTTATGCCTGATGCGGATCTTGATAACGCTGTCAATGCGTTGTTGGGTGCAGCGTATGGATCATGTGGCGAGAGGTGTATGGCTATCTCGGTTGCTGTGACTGTCGATAATAAGACGGCTGATGCACTTGTAGGTTCTTTAGCTGAACGTCTAAAAACACTCACTCTCGGCGATGGGAGGGATTCATCAAGTCAGATGGGTCCTCTAATCACAGGCGAACACAGAGATCGGGTGAAAAGCTATGTGAATTTGGGCGTAGAAGAAGGCGCCGAACTAGTTGTGGATGGTCGTTCTCAGTTATCTGAGGAAACAGGTTTTTTTCTAGGTCCATGTTTGTTTGATGATGTAAAACGGGATATGCGTATATATCAGGAAGAAATTTTTGGTCCCGTTCTATGTGTTGTGCGTGTGGACAGTCTGGAGGAGGCTGTGGAACTTATTGATGAACATGACTACGGTAATGGTACCTGTATCTTTACTAGGGATGGAGAAGCTGCGCGTTACTTTAGTGATCGTGTTCAAGTTGGAATGGTAGGGGTAAATGTCCCACTGCCTGTTCCAGTGGCTTACTTTAGTTTTGGTGGTTGGAAACGATCTTTATTTGGAGATTTGCATATATATGGTCCGGAGGCTGTTCGCTTCTACACGCGATCAAAAGTAATTACCCAGCGGTGGCCGTCAGGTGGAGTTCGGGAAAAGGTGAAGTTTTCTTTTCCGGAGAGTGGTTAGTTGAACAGCAGAATTCCCTAACGCAATAAATTGTGTGATGAGTTAGCTGAAACACGTTTATAAATTCACTGTAATTTATAAAACATAACACCTCTGAAGTTAAAACCTTACGTATGTGTGTAAGTTTTTAGGTATAAATTCCTTGTTGAGAAGCTCTGTGTCAAAGAGCTTCCCCATTCATTTCATAACGCTCAATAGCTGCTTCAAAGCGGTCACCGGAGCTGTATTCTTCGTTTATTATTTGATTGAGCCAGTATTCGCCGTAATCATTGGCTGGATCTCGGACTATTGTATGGATGTGATTGGGTCGTTGTA
>CAWVTC010000200.1:0-2430 GCA_963933025.1 uncultured Dehalococcoidia bacterium
CATATGGCTTTCTGCTGGATGCAATCGAAAAGTATCAATTCAACTCATACGTACTTGAGTTGAATTTTCGAGTTCCCTCATGGCCAGGTTACTTTATGTTACCAATAGGTTTTGGCCTTTGGTCGGCAATAAACTTTTATAGACTAGCTGTAACACTAAAAGGGTGTGAAGATATGACCTTGCCTTCAATATCTGATGAGTAAAGTTAGGGATAACTAAATGGCTTTTGAAACCATTGGTCTTTTGAGCATCGCCGTTCTCGTTGCGCTACTACTGCTTAGAGTTCCTATCGCCATAGCGCTTGGCTTAGTCTCTTTTTGCGGAATATGGATCTTAATTGGAATAAATCCAGCAATGGGTATGCTTGAGGCAGTCACTTATAATTTTGCGGCTTCATGGACGTTGTCTGCAGTGCCAATGTTTCTAATGATGGGTTATGTTTGTTACCATGCCGGATTAACCAAGGGGGTATTTAATGCAAGCAGGATCTGGTTAGATAGATTACCTGGGGGTGTAGCGATTGCGTCAGTGTTTGCATGTGCAGGGTTTGCCGCAGTCACTGGTTCCAGTATCGCATGCGCCGCAGCCATGGGACGGATAGCTATCCCAGAAATGATCCGCTTTAATTATGCCCCAAGCCTAGCTACTGGAGTTATAGCTGCTGCCGGAACATTAGGGGCGTTGATCCCTCCTAGCATCGTCTTAATCTTGTTTGGAATTTTTGCTAAAGTAAATATTGGACAATTATTCCTTGGTGG
Organism: uncultured Dehalococcoidia bacterium; assembly: GCA_963933025.1. Lineage (GTDB taxonomy): Bacteria > Chloroflexota > Dehalococcoidia > Tepidiformales > Tepidiformaceae > JAKUNN01. Next base: position 759 of record CAWVTC010000200.1, read on the forward strand.
TATCGGGGTAGGTTTGCTGACAGCTTTTGTTTATTCGGCAATGATAATCATACGGGTTAAACTAAACCCAGCGCTTGCTCCACCGGTTAGCGAAAGACATACTCTGATGGAGAAGTTTGAATCTTTACGCCCAACTTGGCCTCTCGGGGTGATCGTAATTGTCATCCTTGGAGGAATGTTTGCCGGTATTTTTAGTGCTACTGAAGCTGGTGCTGTGGGAGCAACTTCATCAATAATAGTGGCTATTTACAACGGTTCCATGTCACGAAAAGTCCTTTTTGACTCTACGGTTGAAACTCTTACAACAACTGGAACACTATTCATAATTGCGATTGGTGCAAACCTTTTGACTAGGCTTCTATCTTTATCTGGAACTGGAGACTTATTTACCTCATTCATTGCCGGGCTCGATGCAGGGCCCACCATGATCCTTATTGGAATAGCAATCGTTTACCTTATTCTGGGGATGTTCCTTGAGCCAATTGGTGCAATGTTGCTTACTTTACCTGTGTTTCTACCAATATTAGGTGATGCCAATATTAACCTTGTCTTCTTTGGCGTCTTTCTTGCAAAACTTCTTGAGATGGGGATGATCACTCCCCCAATTGGTATCAATGTTTTCGTAATTAAAGGGGTCGTTGGAAATTTGACTACCTTAACTCAGATCTTCAAAGGAATTATTTGGTTTCTAATTGCAGACGTTGTGGTAATCGCGCTGATCCTTGCATTTCCTGAAATTATTACCTACCTCCCATTTAAATTATTGGACTGACATGACTATTCATAATTATCATACCGCCCTCGTCACTGGAGCCGCCAACGGTATTGGCGCCGCAAGCGTACGTATGCTTCGTAAAGCCGGCCTAAGTGTTTTATCAGTTGATAAGGATCCAGATGCTTTATCAAAGCTCAAAAAGGAGACCGGATGCGAGACAATGGTACTCGACCTACGTAAGACTGACCAAATCTACGGCTGTTTGAGCTCCTATCAATGTGACGTCTTAATTAATAATGCAGGCCTTGCTCACGATCTTTCAGCTGGATTTCTGGGAGCCACTTCAGAGCAGGTAGATGATATGTTAACAGTGAATGTCTCTGCAGCAGTACATGTAATTCGAGCTCTCTTGCCATCAATGATTAAGCGAAAGACTGGGCACATTGTTGAGATGGGTTCAGTTGCTAGCCTGTATGCTCTTGGCTTACCAGTTTACTCTGCTACTAAAGGTGCAATCCACTCTTTGTCACGCGCCCTAAGAATTGAACTTAACGGCACTAAAATCAGACATACAGAAATTTGTCCTGGGCGGACTTCAACGAATTTTTTTCAAAGCGCATTTCCAGACGAAAAAGCTCGAAGTTCATTTGTTGATCAAATCAGAAATCTTGACCCTGAGGATATAGCTGCGGCTATCAATTTTGCTCTTAGTGCGCCACTTCATGTAAACGTCAGTACAATTGAATTAACTCCAGTAGATCAAGCACCAGGTGCACGAGTAATAAGTAAATAAAAAATTTACTTTGTATGGTTAAAAAATGGGATTAGGAGGTAAGAACCTCTATCACAAAGATCCTTACTTCCTATAACCCTTGTCATTTTAACAGTTTTTATTTTTTTTCGCACACATTTTGGCCAATATAAAAAAAGAAAATTAGCCCATAGGTTTGACAGTTT
>CAWVTC010000201.1:0-2403 GCA_963933025.1 uncultured Dehalococcoidia bacterium
CAGAAACTAAAATTGTCACTTCAAGTGTTTCCTAGTTGATTTTGTAATAAGGGTTGCAATCTTTTTTTAGTTTCTTGATCCAGTGATTTCACATTAGTGATGAGTGCATTGTCTAGTGAATTTTTACAACCACAGCTATATTGCTTGTCGAGTGCTTCTACAAGGGCCAGTATAACTTTTTGACTTTTTTTAACATTAGATTGTAGTACGGAGACAATAGTAGTTGCTTCAACCGGATGCTTTCCCTCTTGCCAACTGTCGTAGTCAGTCACCATTGCAAGCATTCCATAACAGATCCCTGCTTCTCTTGCCAATTTTGCTTCTGGTAAACCAGTCATACCCACTAAACTCGCCCCCCAACTTTGATAAAGGCGACTTTCCGCAATTGTGCCGAAAGAGGGGCCCTCAATACAAATATATGTACCATCGTTATGGGAGCTTTCTTTCGCTGTTGCGATAGCTGCAATTATATCTTTTCGCAAGGTATTGCAAAAAGGTTCAGCCATGCTTACATGTGCTACAACCCCATTTCCAAAAAATGTAGAAGTTCTTTGCCCTGTTGTTCGATCGATAAGTTGATTCGGCACTATTAGGTCATTGGGCTTGTAGTTCTCCCGGAGTGAACCAACTGCAGATACTGCAAGTATTTTTTCTACACCAAGGGATTTTAGTGCCCATATGTTAGCCAGTTGTGGTATTTCTGATGGCAGAAGCTGATGTTTTTTTCCGTGGCGTGCGAGGAAGATTATTTTTCGATTTAGTAGGTTTCCTGAAACAATTAAATCGCTAGGTAGTCCGTAAGGTGTTTTAATTTGCAATTCTTGTACATTTTCTATCCCGGGCATGTCATAGAATCCAGATCCACCGATGATAGCTAAGTGGATAGGTGTAGATGGGTTTTTAGATTCAGTCATTCTCTATTTCTCCAAACATATCATGTTCAAAAATAACTTTTGCAATTGATTGTTGATAGGGTGCCTGGAGCACTCCATGTTCCGTAATTATTGCTGAGATTAAATCTTTTGGTGTTACGTCGAATGCTGGGTTGTATACGTCTATTTTTCCTGTTGTCCACCTCTCTTTTTGAAAACCTCCTACTTCTGAAGAATCACGGTGTTCGATGGTAATGTGTTCTCCTGAAGTACAGTGTTTGTCGATTGTGCTGGTGGGCGCTGCTATGTAGAAAGGGATGTTATGGCGTTTTGCTAGGACTGCTAAGCCGTATGTACCAATTTTGTTTGCGGTATCTCCATTACTTGCGATGCGGTCAGCACCAGTGAGCACTGCGGAAATAAGACCGGATGATATTAATGATGCAGAGGCAGCATCCGGTAGAAGTGTTGCAGGTACTCCCATTTGTGATAATTCCCATATTGTTAAACGTGCTCCTTGTAGGAGTGGTCGTGTTTCAGTTGCGTAGCACCTTTTAATTTTTCCTTTTAGCCATGCTTTTTCAATAATTGCAAGAGCTGTGCCATGTGCCCCAGTGGCCAAGGGACCTGTATTGCAATGTGTCAATATATTCCCGGTGATGGGAGGGAGAGTTATACCAAATTTACTAATAGATAGGTCTATTTTCTTTTGCTGCTGTAGTTGTTCCTTTGCAAACTCCCAAAGAAATTGTGACCTTTCTCTGGGGGGGCGCATGAGAGCAGAATTTAGAGATTCAGTAATTAGCAATCCTAGATTATTGGCAGTTGGTCGACTTTTAGTTAGTTTGTTTGCAGCCCTACTGAGTTTTTGCTTTGAGGATCCATACTCTTCGGACGCAATAGCTAATCCGCAAGCGCCCACAATTCCTAACAAAGGGGCACCACGCACCCGCAAGGTTTGAATCGCTTCTATAACTGAGCTTGTGTCTGTTAGCAATATGTGATGTTTTTTATTTGGTAACAGGGTTTGATCAATTACTTTGATTCCTTGCCCTTTCAAAATTTCGATTGGCACAATTTTCTCTTTGGATGGCACGTTTCTTCTCATAAAATTTGATTTGCAAACAATTCCATAGATTCATAAGTTAAAAGTGGATCAATCCCAGGGGGTATTGCCCACCAGTAAAGATGACTTACGTCATGTTCTCTGCTTAGCTTTTCAACAATGATTTGTGCACGTTCTGGCGTGACAATGATATCTGGAAAAAGCTCTCGTATTTCATCAGCATTTTTAAAATTAGGATGGCGAGGTTGTCCTGCTGCTGTAAACCACTGCGCATAGTGAGTTCTTTGATAGAAAACAGCATCTTTAATTATGTTCCAAGATCTATCAGGATCTTTTGAGATAAGTGCCCATGGCGTGGTCAGCGCAATTCTTTTTGGCAACTCTCCTTTTTCTTGTTTTTGCCATTCCTCAGAGAAAATTGGTATTACATTCGCCGCAGCTAAGAAGCCGTCACCTAATCTTGCA
>CAWVTC010000202.1:0-2384 GCA_963933025.1 uncultured Dehalococcoidia bacterium
CCTTCACTTCATCACAGATAACCAAAACGTCGGTCTCGTCATATTTCCAGGTCAAGGGACTGTCAAATTCGTTTTCAGCATTTAGTGCAATTGGTTGGCGCATCCAAAGGGACAGCCCCTCTGCATTACACGGTACAGCGCATGTTATCGCTTCTTTAACTTGGTTCGGAGCTAGCGGTAAAAGATTGCCAACCCAAATTTCATTGCAAAATATCGCACTCGTAGCCAACATTTTCATGCCTGATATAACTACTCCATCATCGTCTTCTCTAACGACGCGGAGCGTGGGTACCGGAAGATTCTGCTTTTCATAAAATTCAGGATTACGCGCAGCTTGCGGCGGCAATACAGCATAGGTTGCAAATATATCATTTTGCCGCATGTGCTGATAATAGGCCAAAAGATTATCACCAAATTTATAGGTTTCTGAATCGAAAACTGAGGGCCTTGTCGACATCCCCGTAACAAAACTGGCTACATGGTCAGGTGAACGTCCAAATAAACCGGAAGATACATCCGCAATTTTTTTATGGGCTGCAGAACGCTTACGTAAATCATCACGGTTTTTTGCTTTGAGAAACCACATAGAATAACGTTCACCATCTTCCTCAAAAGACAGAATATCTCTGAATTCTGGATCATGCTTAATATCGTATAGCGAGGCTACAGTTTTGGCTGCATTACAAAATGCAGGATGGGTTGTTATGTTTTTAACTTTTTCATTGCCTATATAAACAGTACGACCGTCGTTAAGGCTTTCTAGATGTTCGTTTCCTGTTTTTAACAAATCCCTGCTCCTTTATGGACATTAGGCGGCGTGACTTTGCATATTTTGTTCTGCCTTTATTTTTTCCGCAACCGAAATAGCTTGCGAAGTCGTCCCGACCATTTTTTTTATTAAAATCTGAAAGTTCTCAAAGTCTTGTTTGCTATAACCTGCAAAAATTGTGTTATTAATTTCCTGACGAGAAAGCACAACTGAGGATAGTACTCCTCGTCCCTTGGCGCTCAAGGACAACAGAACACTGCGTCGGTCCTCCGGATTAGGTTTCTTTTCAATCAATCCTTGTTTAAATAACTTACCCGTTTCCATAGTGATATGTGTGCTTCCGGCCTGAAGAGTTTTAGCAACATCACCAACAGTAACAGGACCCTTAGACGCTTTTTCCGAAATGACCGCCAAGATATGATACTGAATACCGTTAACACCCATCAAATCACCTATTTGATCTCGTAATTTTTCCATATGCAAAGACGAGATCAATAACCCATAAATAAAACTTCTAAAATCGGTATCCGAACCGTCAACGAGAAATTCTGGTCTCGTTATAGTCAAGTCTGCATTTTTATTACCTGAAATCATTTTAGTTTAATATCCGAACAATTATTCAATATTTTTATATAATTAATTTATATAATAACGCACAAGCAAGACAAATAGCAATACGTTTTATATCTTGCTAAAATAGTTATCAATTGGACTATAATATTGTAATTAACGTTTTAAGCATCAGGCTCGTAGAAATAATGTAGCTCAAACATAACGCAACCACCTTCGGATTTAAATGGTCCGTGAAAAACCCCTGGAGGACGACAGGCATAGGTTGGGGCATGAAAATGTTCACCGCCTTCACCATTTTCATCATTTCCCACGATCATATCCCCCTCAAAAAGGTGAACTTCCTCCCAATGTTCGTGGACAAAAGGAGCTGTAGTATATACGCCAGGCTTAATGCGAAGAAAACGAGAACGGCTACCTGTTTTACCCTCTTCATCTAGATCTGTTGTAAGAACCTTTTGTTCCATACCTTCAGGATAACCAGGCGGCACCTCCCAACCTTCTTCCATATCCAGCGGCATAAACTCCAAATGCGGTTTACCTTTTCCCATTAAATAACTCCTACTTATTCCTCTGGTGGCAGGCTTATTGCCTGATACGAATAGCTAATGTTACGATCCAATTTTGGATCAATCAAGGATGCCTGAAAAGTATCCGCGGAACGTACCCCGCCAGAAACGGCCAAGGTACCGCAAAACATCAATGTTCCGGGTGAAAGTTGCTCCCCATCTGTATAAAGTGAAATTAGTTCCTCGGGATCACGCATGGTTGTCACTGGACCTTCTTGATAATTTTCTTCATCACCATCAACAATGATTGTCGACTTAAGAATCAGCTGGTCCCAATGATCAACAACGTCGTCATAACGCCACAACGCTCTCGCAATCGGCTTTGCGCACATTTGCTTCGAGACGGTAACATCGGTAGCCTCGATGACCCGGTCCGTATGATCGGAGCCCAATCCAACCCAATATCCATCTTCTAATGATAAAATAAAAAACTCTATCTCACCACTTGAGTCTGTACCAATAACCTGAAATTCCTC
>CAWVTC010000203.1:0-2382 GCA_963933025.1 uncultured Dehalococcoidia bacterium
CCACCTGTCGCTAATGCTGCGATACCCAAAGAAGTTGCTTGAGCAGTGGTAGCAATAATAACAGGTGCAAGAATGCTCCCCGAATCACCAATTAGTCGCCAGATTCCTAAAAATTCACCAATTTTTTCTTTAGGAGCTAAGTCGGCACCTAGAGTCATAAGTGCCCCACTGCCTAAGCCATTACCTAGTCCTGAAAGCATACTCACAAGGAGATATGGGAAAAAGCTACCTGTTAATGGAAATAATAAAAAGCTTGTCGACATAAGTACAAAACTTGGAATGATTGTCCATTTTCTACCGAACCGGTCCATGATAGCTCCAACCGGATAAAAAAGAAGCATATCTACGGCTGCCGATATACCAAAGACTAATGTAGTTTGTGTGATATCCAGTCCAAGATTATCTCCCCATAGCGGTATCATAATTTGACGACCACGGCGGACCAACATTAAAGCTATTGATATGCCTCCTCCAATAGTTAATACAGAACGTTGTTCTTTTAGGACTGCTGGCAAATTAGCTAACATTTTACGAGTTGAATCACTAGAACTCCGGTTGATATTTTTTAATTGCGTAATCATCAAAATTACTGCTAAAAAGGCAACACTACCTTGGACAATAAAGACGGATTGAGAGGCAAAGCTTATTCCGAGTAAACCTGAAAACATTAAGGAACCGACAAATGGACCTATGAACATCCCAACTCGCATCATTCCACCAACAAGTGACAAAGTGCGTCCATAAAAAGTCGGTGGTACCAGTTCTGTCATATAAGCCAAATTGGCAACATGCCACAAACCAAAACCTACTCCGTTAACAAATACAAAACAGGTGATTGTTTCAATGTTTGGACTAAAGAACATTCCAATAGCCGAGAATGTTACTAATATAGCGCTTAGAGATAGTGTGAATCTTCCACCAAGCCTCGCAGTTAAGATCCCCCCTGGTATATCAGCAGCAAGTGTTCCTATAGCTAGAACCCCAATAATAACTCCTGCTAAACCAACGCCCCCACCCAAATCATCTTTTACAAATAGTGGTAAAACGGGAACCATTATTCCTTGACTAATTGCGATCAAAATCGTGGGAGCATAAATCCCTCCGATTAATTGGCGTATACGAAAGTTATTAGATTCTTGTTTCATATGGGCTCAACCTACTCTATGTTGAGGAAAATAAAACTGCAATACAGTAGCGTGCTAGGATGAATTCACGGGGCGTGGCGCAGTCTGGTAGCGCACTTGACTGGGGGTCAAGAGGTCGCTGGTTCAAATCCAGTCGCCCCGACGAGAGATATTTCAAGCCTTCTATTTTTCTTTTATATTTTTTAAATTAACGATTGATTTCAAGCCCCCATGCATCCCATCCTGTCGAAGTAGATCGTGCAAATAATTCAATCTTGTTTTGGTTAGGGAACATTTTTTCAATACTTTGCCGAACCTCTTCTGGTTTAGCAGAATGATTTGTTCGTTTAACACTTATGAGTTGTCTTATATTTCGAAGTCCTCTGGGCTGTGGAATACGACCTTTTTTGAATACTAGACACAGTTCACATTCACTTAGGGTATAAAAACCCGGATTAGATCGTTGCTTATCCCAAACAAATGCCACCGTCGCCCAACTAAAGCCCCATGCTTTTCCTAGCTCAATTGCCTGATCAAGGTGTGGAGATGTTGCCCACATAAAAAGAAGGCAATCTGGCTTTGCCAATTTTTGAATAGGCCATGTTTTAAGTTCAGCTACTGTTACTGTAGGATAATGCTTTTCAGCGCCTCCTGTATCTTGTGAACTTGGTCCAGCATGTTGTAATTGACCTTTGTAATCCCATGGCGGATCGGCATAAATTATTGAGTATTTTTCATCGGGCAATGGCGGATTAGTTTCAGATTTAATTTGATGTGGCAAAATTATTCCTATTCTATTTTTCCGTCACGAGCTGCACTATTAGCTGAAAGTCTTTCTGTAAAGGCTTCTTGCGCAATAATTTTGTTGTGCTCTTCCCCTTTCCAAATACTTAGAGCAGGTTGCTGTAGTGCCCTAGCAAAGGAAAAACTTAATACCCAGGGATTTGCTCCAGTATCAGTATTCATAGCATATAAATTTTTAGTTGCGTCGTCGGATGATTGGCCACCAGAAAGAAAATTGATTGATGGGACTGCTGCAGGAACTGCCCTTCGTAGTACTCGTAGTGTGCGCTCAGCAACTTCTTTTGCGATGACAGGTTGTCCACTTTCTTTTCCAGGCAACACCATATTTGGCTTTAACAACATGTACTCAAGCCTGACTCCATGTTGATGTATTGCATGAAATACAGCATGTAACACTCGCTCAGTGATTTCTTCGCATTGCTCGATGGAGTGTGTTCCATCCATGAGAACTTCC
>CAWVTC010000204.1:0-2375 GCA_963933025.1 uncultured Dehalococcoidia bacterium
CCTTTGTTAGCCGAATACCCTAAAATACTGGAATTGTCTTGTAAACGGAAGTTTTTTCTGGGTTATTAGTTATATAAACTAACAATAAAACTTAATTATTTCAACAAAAATACCAGAAAAACTGAGAGCACTATCATGACTAATTCAAAAATTCCCCCCAATCAAAATGATCTTGAAGTATTTCGAGAGAATTATTCACCAACGATAAAGTTTTCAGATCTCAAACGAAACTATGACTATGATATGGATAAATTTGTTAAGTACTCCAGTACGACTAAAATTAGTCCAGATCCTGTTGCCTTGGCTGCTTTCTTGACACATGCCTATCATGCACTTGAAAAAGGACTTGCAATGGAAATTCCACGTGAAGGCTTTGGTGTAGCTAAAATCCTACCAACTATTGCGGCAATTTTAGAACTTGAACGCCTAGGTCATTCTGATTTTGCCACACAGGGTGCCCGTGGTATGCTTAGTTCATATGTGGATTTTCATCATGCGCATGAGTTGGAAATACCTGCAGAAATTAGAAATGAATTATTGAGTTTTGTTAACAAAATGCACGAAAGAAAATATCCTGGTGGGGCTTACACGCTAACCTTTAAGGAGCTTAAAGAGGCTACTAATTTTAATTATGAGCGTTTCATCCAGGCACGCTCCAGTGTGCGCCATTTTACCGGTGAGCCTGTTTCTCCTCATGTTGTAAGGACAGCAGTTTCTCAATCCATCAAGGCACCACGTACATGCAACCGCGAGACAAGGCGAGTTTACGCAGCATACGAGCCAGAGATGCGTGATCTTTTGCTATCGTATCAAAGTGGAAACCGAGGGTTTGGAAATAAATTGGGTGCCGTTTTATTAGTTACCGTGGATCTACGTCAGTTTGATATAGTTGGTGAACGAAATCAAGGCTGGGTCGATGGTGGACTATTCGCAATGTCATTGGTGTACGCCTTACATGCGGCAGGATTGGGAACTTGTATGCTAAATTGGTCGGAGGATTGCGATAAAGACCAGCAATTACGTGGTACGTTTAATATCCCTAACAATGAAATTGTAATAACTTTGATAGGTGTGGGGCATATTCCAGAGCAAGTTACGGTTACTGCCTCACCTGCTCCAGATGTAGATAAGGTTCTGCTAAACGTCACTAATAAGGGAATGTGATGAGATGGTATCAAACTGGATACCTCATAGGCGCGCGAGTGGCAGCGTTGCGCAACGAAAAGATCCGAGCAATGCATTAGGTTCAGAGTAGTCTATTTGCTCAACCTTTATACCTACTGCCTCGATTAATCTTGCAATACGAATGAAAGATGAGTGTAGGATCACAGTAGTTGGATTAATTACGAAGACATTAGTACCCATCATTAGTGCCTCCGCCTCAGTCACCTCTATTAAAGTAAATCGAGTTTTTAGTGTGTCTAAATCGGCTATAAGAAAGGCGCTTGGATATATTAATAATTGCCGGCCTGGGAGTATCCCCATACGCGTATCTAAATGCATTACACTAGTACCTAAGTAGATTGGTGTCACTTTAACGTATTGTGCCTATTCTGTAACTGCGTCGAGCGTTGTTCGATCACTAATACCAACGTATACAGTATCTTCGTCAATTAACACGTCTCCAGCTTCAATCTTGCCTAGGATGATTTCAATCATATCTTGATCGAGAAGAGTTGGAATACTTTGGCGGAGAAGTTCAATTTCCCCTACTCGCTCAGTGATTTCCCGGTTCCTGGAATAATAAAACTTATTATGAATTACAAAACCTGTATCACGTGTATACATTTGCCAAGGGTGAATGTCAGAATGATTAACAAAATGTAGCTTAACTCCATATTGGCCCATTACCTCAAAGAATTTCTGCTGTTGTTCTAGTAGCTTTGTTTTATCCCATGGTGACATCTTGAAGTTTTGTAGTTTCTTAGGATCATTTCTATAACTGTCAAATTGGGGTACTGCTGATCCCAAACAAACACAAAGATCAGTTAATGGTGATGTTTCATTATATATATGTAACATAGTAACTTTTATTTTGATTTTTTTTAATACCTTAGAGCAGTCTTGTTCCATTTAGCCAAGCACAGTTTTTACTGCACGTTTGGTAGCTGCGACGATTGTGTCGACTTCATTACGTGTCAGACAAAATGGTGGTGAAAAGCCAAGAATATCCCCTTGAGGCATCGCGCGTGCAATGACTTTGTCTTGAGCTAACAAAGTCGCAGCCACTTGTGGACCGATCTTTTCTGCAGCGTCAAAAAAGACACGATTGTTTTTGTCTTTCACAAATTCCAATGCGCAAAGCATCCCTTCACCGCGCACATCACCCACATTCAGATGATCTGACAAGGCATCTGTCATCGCTGCATTTAAAT
>CAWVTC010000205.1:0-2371 GCA_963933025.1 uncultured Dehalococcoidia bacterium
TGCAGCGAGAGGTGATTATTGCTTTGGCGATAGGCGGTGCTATTTTAGCAATGATTGGGAATTTCTTGGACGTTAAGGAACTGTTAATAGAGCGTAAATCCGCACAAGTTATAAGAAAATCTGGATATGCTGTGTCATGGTTGAGTGTCGCTTTTTTCATCGCAGTCGGCTTCTTTCAGTAAGTATTGCAAGAGATCTTTTGATGTCTTTGGGTCGAAAATAGTGGTGCTGTCAAGTCATGATTGAGGTTAGAAATCTAACTAAACGTTTTGGTGACATTTTAGCAGTTAATGATGTCTCGTTTAAGATTGAAAACTGTTCAGTTGTTGGGTTCCTGGGTCCAAACGGGGCTGGTAAGTCAACAACTATCCGTCTCATGAGCGGGGTTCTTCGACCAGATTTTGGAACGGCAAAAATTTGTGGCCATGAGATCACCACGGACGAACTTCATGCGCAAAGTTGTTTTGGTTACCTACCAGAAGCGGCAGCTGGATTTGGTAATCTCACGGTTCGCGAATTTCTAACCTATTGTGGTGAATGTCGCGCCATGTGGGGTGAGCCTCTCTCTTGGGCAATTGAAAGAACCACCGAACTGATAGAATTACGTCCTGCCCTGGATCAAGAGATCAGGAAATTATCCAAAGGCTGGCGTCAGCGTGCCTGGCTGGCGCAAGCCATTTTGCATGATCCACCTGTTTTAATTCTCGATGAACCCACCGATGGCCTGGATCCAAATCAAAAAGATAAGATCAATGATCTGATCCGCCAGAAGAGAGTGGATAAAACGATCATCCTGTCTACTCATATCCTCGAAGAGGTTGAAGAAGTTTGTGACCGGGTACTCTTGATTGCGAATGGAAGTATTGTTGCAGATGATACGCCAGAAAATCTGGTTCAGGAGTTTGGAAGCCTTTCAAAGGCTTTTAGAACCTTGACTACAGTAGAGCCAATTCCGCAGAGGCATAAAGTATGAAGGGTTCAACAAACTCTTTTTTGAAAATCGCAGTACCAACCCTGTTTAACGGAACATTAGCAACATTTCGCCATGAACTTCGGTTGTTACTTTTTTCACCATTAAGTTATCTTTTTCAACTGGGCTTCCTTGCAGCCTTGTCGGCGTTTGTCTTTTTGGTAGCAGATTTCTATGCCACCGATGAAGCCTCAATTAGGCCAATGCTGACATTCCTCCCGTGGGTTTCACTGATACTCGTCCCAGCTTTAGCCATGCGTACATGGATCGATGACATCAGTGACCGTAGTATGGAATTGACAATAACGTTACCTGTTCAAACTTGCGCAGTAGTGCTTGGAAAATTTCTTGCAGGTTATATGATTTTATTGGTTACGCTGCTGTTTACCTTACCTATTATAGGTACAGTTTATTACCTTGGGGACCCAGATCCTGGCGTCCTTTTTTCAGGTTATTTTGCCTCTGCCCTTTTATTGGCCACCTATTATTCGATATCTCTATTCGCAGCGTCAGTAGCTCGTGAACCCGTCGGTGCGTTTGTTATTGGAATAATGTTTTTATTTTTTCTCCTCCTTTTAGGATGGGATGTATTCGGTCGATTTCTGAATGGTTATATTGATAATTCTATCATTGAAATGCTTTCTGACTTTAGCCCCAAGACATGGCTTATCCACCTTAGTCGAGGGATAATTGATTTTCCTGGTGTATTCTATTTTATTTTAATCAGCGCAACAGCTCTAACGGGAACAACATGGATCTGCAATAATCGCAGTCAGGGTCCATTTTCAAAAAAGCGCTTCCTTAAAGGAAGTTTAATAACAATGGCATTTTTTCTGGTTCCAGCACTTCTGATTACTCTCTCAAAAGAAGTGCCTGGTGAATGGGATATGACTGCGGAAAATGAATTTACACTTCACGTAGGTTCTTATCAAATTTTAGACAAGCTAAATTCAGACACCCGGGTCATACTCTATTGGAGTAGTAGTGAACCGAGTGTGCCAGCAACCATAAAATCACATGCCGATCGTGCTCAACAAATGCTCAAACGTCTAGCCCGCCAATCAAACGGTAAGATGATACTTCAAATTATCGATCCTAAACCGGATTCTGATGCAGAATTACATGCCATTTCGAGCGGAGCAAAAAAAATACCTATGTCATCAGGGGACAGTTTCTACCTTAGCCTTAGCGTCGAGCATGGCTCTAAAAAAGGAAGTATACCCTATCTTGATATTCGCCGGGACCAGCATCTTGAATATGATATTGCAGTGGCTCTAAACAGTTTAAGCCGCGCTGTTACGCCAAAAATTGGAATCATTAGCCCCCTCATTCCGTCAGCTGCCGCAAATGCACAACGTCAAGGAATGTCTTTTCTTTCTGAACTGAAAAATGCCTACGATA
>CAWVTC010000206.1:0-2356 GCA_963933025.1 uncultured Dehalococcoidia bacterium
TAAAGAGAGCGGATCCCTAGATTTAGGAATCCTGATATCTGACAATATTTGTACTGCAGCTGGCGTTTTTACAACGAGTCAAATACGAGCTGCTGCTATTGAAATCGACGAAGAACTTCTGCAAAATGGACAAGCTCAAACAATAATCGTCAATAGTGGTAACGCAAATGCCAGCACGGGTAAACGTGGTATTGGAGACGCCAGAAAATTAAGCGAACTAGCAGCAAAAAAATGTGGGACTACGCAACACAATTCACTGGTATCTAGCACGGGAATCATTGGTCATCACTTACCTATGGAGCTAATAGAAGAAGGCATTCAACACCTGGAACTCACCACACAGGGAGGTCACGATTTCGCACGTGCCATTATGACTACGGACATTGTCCCCAAAACTGGTTCTGTAAAATTCGGAGATTACACTATAGGTGGCTGTGCAAAGGGCTCAGGAATGATCCATCCCAACATGGCAACAATGCTTGCATACCTAACAACAGATGCACCAATTGAACAGAAAATGCTGCAAACAACACTAGTTGATGCTGTTGAAAAGACTTTTAATCTTATCTCAGTCGATGGCGATACAAGCCCTAGCGATACAGTGATAATTTTAGCAAACGGAACAGATCAAACTAAAGTAATCAAAGAGGATTCCGAACTAGCCAAAGAATTTGCAGAAGCACTGACAACACTTTGTGAGCACCTTGCTAAAGCAATCGTTCGTGATGGTGAGGGGGCGACTAAATTAATTGAAATAGAAATCAAAAATGCAAAAACCATACCTGAAGCGAAGACTTTAATACGTGATCTAACAACTTCTTATCTTCTTAAAACTGCTGTCCACGGCAGTGATCCGAATTGGGGAAGAATTGTCAGTGTGATTGGTCGATCTAACATTGAAATTGTCGGCGATGCAGTAACCGTAGCCATATGTGACACACTTGTTTTTGAAAACGGAGAACCCAGTCCATATGATGAGAAAAGCGTTGCAAAAGCTATGGAAAGCGACACCATATCGATAAAAATATCAGTAGGAAGTGGCAACGCATACGCAAAGGGATGGGGTTGCGATCTTAGTGCCGAATACGTACGAATCAACGCAGACTATACAACATGAACGTAGAACCAAATAACAAACCGACAGTCATAAAAGTTGGCGGTAGCACGCTCGAAGATACTGGGACAACATTTCAAGATATTGCAACAAGGGCCAAAAACGGCGAGCAAATTGTAGTTGTACATGGTGGTGGCCCGGAAGCAAGCCAATGGCTTAAAAAAATGGATATTGAAAGTCGCTTTGAAAATGGACTTCGTGTAACGGATGAAAAGGTTCTTCCTGTAGTTACAGCAGTGTACGCAGGACTTATAAACAAGAGATTAGTTGAGGCACTAAATAATGAAGGGGTACAAGCGGTTGGATTATCTGGATTAGATGGAGAAATAATCACAAGCAACATCAACAACCAAGCACTCGGTTACGTTGGAGAACCTAATCAAGTAAATCCAAAACTGCTTAGAATACTTTTTGAAAGTGGTTACACACCGGTCATTAGCCCAATTAGTTTTGTTGTAACGAATGGCCAAAGGAAAACGGTGAATGTTAATGCCGATAGTATTGCTTCGATACTTGCAATAGCACTCGAGGCTAAAAAGCTTCTTTTCCTAACTGATACTGATGGGGTCTCTGGTTTAAACCAAAAACGTATTCCGATAATTTCTGAAGATGCATCTTTAGATCTGATTGCTAACGGAATAATAAGTGGAGGAATGATCCCGAAAGTACAAGCATGCCTCGCAGTAGTAAAGGAAGGCATACAAGCACAAATTGTTGATGGTCAAAGAGCTGGTATACTCCTCAACCTTGCAGATCAAGGAACCCTTTTTGAATAGAATCTGGGACACAAAGATAGTCTTTGCAGAAGAAAGCAACTAATCTAACAGGAATAAATTAGGCGGAGTTAGTATGTCCCAGTGGATAGAAGATGAAAAAAAATACCTATTTCAAAATTACGGACGCCAACCAATTGTAATAATTCGTGGGGAAGGGTCTTTTGTATGGGATGAGAATGAAAAACAATATTTAGACTTTCTTGGTGGTCTTGCAGTGACATCCTTAGGCCACACACACCCCGCAGTTACGGCAGCAATCGATGAACAGTCAAAAAAACTAGTTCATACTTCAAATCTTTACTACACAACTCCAATGATCACATTAGCAAAAAACCTTGTTCAACTATCAGGTTTAGACCGAGTCCTTTTCTGCAATTCCGGGGCAGAAGCAGTAGAAACTGCTATAAAATTAGCAAGACGATGGGGCCATGACTTAGGCAATGGCGCCTATGAAATAATTTCAGCA
>CAWVTC010000207.1:0-2340 GCA_963933025.1 uncultured Dehalococcoidia bacterium
GGCTTCGATTGCTAATACGATATTGTGATAGCCGGTACAGCGGCAAATGTTTCCTTCTAATTCATGGCGGATCTCGTCATGGCTAGGATCAGGATTGTCATCTACTATACCAATAGCACTCAAAACCATGCCGGGAGTGCAAAAGCCACATTGGAGAGCATGATATTCTCGAAAGGCTTCCTGCATGGGATGCAATTTGTCACCATCGGCAAGGCCTTCAATAGTTAAAACGTCGGCTCCATTTAGGTGGGTTGTCAATAATGAACACGATTTTACTGCCCGTCCATTAACATGGACTGTACACGCACCACATTGAGCGGTGTCGCACCCTACATGTGTTCCCGTTAGTCCCAAATGTTCTCGCAAAAACTGAACTAACAATGTCCGGCCTTCGACTTCGCCTGTCACTTCCTTCCCATTGACCGTCATGTTAATACTGTAGGTCATGATCTGCCTCTTGTTATTAAATCTTTATAGGTTAAACGATTGACTAGTTATTAATATTAACAAAATCAGTGGGTACTCTGCCAGCACTTTAGCACTGCCCGTTGACATCAAAATAAACCCTTCGCGACGGTTCCTCATCTAATTTATATCATACCTTTAATTCACAATGATAAGGGTTTTACAATTATGCTAAGAACGGAAGTAACATCCCAAAAATAGATAATAATCTAAGCCTTTGATTAACTTGGTAGAAAACTTTTAAAACCAAAATAGAGTGAAAGACTTAAGGTCATGCCATTTTTTACCTGTGGGTTGTCAGTTTAGGAATGATAATTAGAGTATAAGCTGGTTCTAAACAGTTTCTTCACAACGGTTTCGCCACATGCACTGATACGCTTTTTCAATTTGTCGGGCATATCTTGGAGCGTTACATAGATTAGAGCCTATAAGGTTTTCCCTGATTTTGGTCCGAAAATTAACAAGTTCCTTAGTATTTAGAGCCAAAGTTCTGGCAATTGAAAGGTAATCGTCAGTTGTTTTAGCTACAAACTGAGAGAGATTTGCCTGCTTAAGGAGTGTCGTGGAAACCCTGTCTACAAAATGTTTCCCCTCCAAGGCAACGACAGGGACACCCATTAGTAATGCTTCGAATGTGGCAGTAGCGCCGTTGAATGGAAATGGATCCAGACAAATATCTATTTGACTATAAAGTGCAAGATGATCTGCTTGTTGGTCATCCCGTGAGAGAAGGCTAATACGGTCGATACTCAATCCATGTTCTTTAAACTTCCCTTTCCAAAGAGTTTTCATAGCGTCATCTGAAAAGAAATTCTGATACTTAAGTAGCAGTCTAGATCCTGGAATTGAGGATAAGAGGCGCGCCCAAAGTTCGATTACTTCCCGATTTATTTTTTCAGGTTTGTTAAAGGATCCAAATGTCACTTGTTGATTGTGTAATACAGGTGGTGGTGCCGTGTGAGGAGTATTTGATGGGACAGTAAACTGATAAAATTGTGGTAGGCGGTAGAGTTTTTCGACAAATAACTCTTCTGTTTCAATGGGGTGTAAATCCGGGTCTGTTAACCAGTAATCTATGGCTTCTATACCAGTTGTAGCACAATCGTGAAAACTGATCTGTACTGGTGCGGGTCGGTAAATTGCTATCTCGGGACGGTTTCCGTTAAAACGGCCAGCCAGATACACCATAATGTCAATTTGATCAATCCTGATAATATTAGCCACCTGCTTGTCGTTTAAGTGCCTAATGCCACGCCACTGATCTGCTGTTTCAATAAATTGATTGGTTACAAAGTCCTGGGTTTCAACGTTCGAATATAGATAAATCTCAACAGCTTCTTGATTGTGGTGTTTGATTAGAGGGAGCAAGTTGTAACCCACGGGGTGTTCGCAAAAATCAGACGTTAAGTATCCAACCCGAAGTTTGCGTCCGATAGAAAAGTCGTATTCTGCAAATACTTTATTTGAATTTTGGATCTTGGGGTAGGGACGACAGAAACTCTTTTGAAGATTAAATAGCTCTTTCACTGTCCATTTTGGTGAATTCAAAACCGCTATCTTTAAGTTACGTTCAGCTAGGCGGCAATTTGGATCCAGATTTAGTGCCACCTTAAACGTTTTTATTGCACCATCCACATCACCAATTAGTTGTTGAACAACACCATAATTATTTCTTAATTCTGCGCTGTTAGGGTTATGTTGAACAATGTTGAGCAGTGTATTGTGGGCATAGGAGAGACGACCAGACTTAAGGTATGACTGTCCCAAATTGCTCATTGCTTCTAGGCAATTTGGAGCCAGATCCAACGCCTTTAAGGAAACATTGATTGCTTGCTTGAAATCCTGGTTTTGCAAAAAAGAGTTTCCTAGATTTAC
>CAWVTC010000208.1:0-2332 GCA_963933025.1 uncultured Dehalococcoidia bacterium
GATCCAAGTCAACCTCAGCAGGGCATTCAAATCTCCGCTCATCACGATTAGCAGCAGCATATCTAGTGCCAATCGCTGCACCAGCCGGAATTTTTACACCATGCAATGTCACATCCTTTTTTGCCACACGAGAAAGCATCTGCACAGGTGATTCCAAGCGAAGAACTTCTTCTACAAACACACGCAAATATTTGTCAGGATCCGAATTTAATTGCTCCCAAACCTGAGGGTTTTCGATTAAGAGTTTGGCGCCTTCAGCAATAGCATTTGTAGAGGTTTCAGAACCACCTACAAATGTGTCTGACATCGTCTCCGCATGTAATTCATTGTCAGTAAGCTTACGACCCCATTCAGGAATCTCAGTGTTTACCAAGTCCGAAAGCAATGTGTCATCGGGCTCTTTACGCAATCTCTCGAAAATAGGCTGAAAATAATGTTGTGCTTCTATTTGCAGCAAAACACACTCCTCCTCCTCCTCTGGGGACTGCATCATTCCAAACCTACGCACCCATGCATCTGTCCAATCCTTAATACGCCAAATATCCTCTTCACGTGCCCCCATCTGGCGCCCAATAACAATGAGAGGTAACGGAACAGCAAACTGCTGTACCCAATCACATTTTCCTTCTTCTGCAAAATCATCAAATAGACGAAAGGCAACTTCTTCAACATACGGATCTAAATTCTTGATCTTTCCGGGACGGAAAGCTTGGTCAAACATATTCCGCATTTGACGATGATTCGGATCATCTCGACCGGCAAGAGTCGCAGCAGGAGCCCATCCTTTCTCTTCAAATAGGTTCTGCATACGAAGTTGTTGTTCTGTAGGCTGATACACATCACGAGATGAATTTGCTTCTCGCGCGTTCCCAAAGTTTTCGGTGTCAAGCAACACAGCTCTTAAATCCTCAAATCGAGAAATAACATATGTTCCAGTTTCCGGATCGAGATAGACAGGAGCCTCATCACGAAGTGTTTCATAGTATTCATAGGGACAATCTTGAATCTCGGGATCAGACCATGAAAAATCTTCAGGTGTCTTTGCGGTATTGTTGTTATCAGTCATGACAGCCTCATCTAAACTTTATTTTGAGACGATGGCATGAACCAGAAGCCAATGCAAGTAATAACACGTAAAATCATAGAATGAACCTTAAGTCATACATTGAAAACATCCCTGATTTCCCAACTGGGGGTATCGTATTTAGAGATATCACACCTTTACTTAAAAACCCTAATGCCTTCAAGTATGTAATTACTGAATTGAGTAACCACGCAGCTCAAAACAATGCTGAGTTAATCGCAGGTATAGAATCACGTGGCTTTCTATTTGGAACAACGATCGCTCATACGTTGGGAATTCCGTTTGTACCAATTCGCAAAAAAGGAAAACTCCCAAAAACAGTCTTCTCAAAGGAATATTCACTTGAGTACGGAACAGGACAATTAGATATTCACACTGACGCCTTAGAACAAGGGACTCGCACATACTTGGTAGATGATCTACTCGCTACAGGCGGAACAGCACTAGCTGCAGCACAACTTATCGAAAAGTTAGGTGGTACGTTGGTAGGAGTTGGTTTTGTTATTGAACTAAATGATCTGAAAGGACGAGATTACCTTAAAAAATACACTGTCACGAGCCTCGTTAATTATTAGGAGTTAGTATGTCAAAAATTTTAGAAGGAAAAGAGGTTTCATTCGGACTTTGGTATGACTTTCGTAATCCGATCTCAACACAGCGAACAAATTCGGAAATTTATCAGAACACGTTGCAACATATTTCTTATGCTGAGAAGCTTGGCTTCGATAATATATGGACAAGCGAACATCATTTTATTGAAGACAGTTACTCACCATCATTACTACCGATCTGTGCAGCAATTTCCGCAATAACAAACACTATCCGAATCGGAACAAATGTCCTCCTTCTCCCACTACATGATCCACTAAGAATCGCCGAGGATGCAGCAACTGTTGATGTAATTAGTGGCGGTCGCTTCGATCTTGGAGTCGCAGCTGGATACAAATTAGAAGAATTTGAAGGATTTGAAATTTCCCGAAATACGCGTGGCCAACGTATGGAAGAAGCCATAAAAGTTATTAGACAAGCTTGGTCGAACGAAACATTCACTTTTCAAGGAGACTTTTATCAATACACAAACGTGAACGTAAATCCAAAACCAGTACAAAATCCAATGCCACTTTGGATAGGCGGATTTGCAAAACGCGCAATTCAACGAGCTGCAAGATTAGGTGACGGCTTCTTAGCTGCGGCGAATGTAATACCAATTTTCTCCGAGGAATGGGAAAAACAAGGAAAAGGAGAGCT
>CAWVTC010000209.1:0-2245 GCA_963933025.1 uncultured Dehalococcoidia bacterium
GTGTACTGCCGTTGTAATCGTTTCTTTAGGCTTTCCTATCATTTCTCCTTTTTTGACGTGCTGACCGATTTTTACTGTGGGGTCTGCATCTGGACCAAACTGTTGGTTCATTGGAATAATGACTCGGCTTGGTAGGAACTCACGTGAGATTTTCTTATGATTTGATAGGCTTTTATGAGTCTTTAGGTGTAATCCACCATAGAAATTTTGGGATAGTGGGTATTTAAGCATTTCTTGATACTAGGGAAATACAGTCTACTGGACAGGGCGGAAGGCATAATCGACAACCGGTGCAATGATCTGAGATAACTGTATGCATGGACTGATGGACTCCGACAATGGCGTCAACAGGACAAGCCCGTAAACATAGATTGCAACCGATACATAGTTCTTCGGAAATCAAAGCAACTTCGTTCAAACTTGCTGTTGTTGAATCTTTAATAACTGATGAAAAATCGCTCCCAAGAAATGTCGCCAAACGACGGACGGTTTCATCGCCTCCCGGGGGGCAAAGATTTATATCTGCTTTCCCAGTGGCAATGGCAACTGCATATGGTCGGCAGCCAGGATAACCACATTGAGCGCATTGAATCCGAGGTAAAAGACTTTCAACCCTATCAATTACTTCATTTTCTGACGTTGATAGATAGTGGGAACTAACTATCAGGAGAATAGCAAGAACAATTGCAATACCAGCAAAAATGACAGTGGCAGTAGCCATTAGATTTGTGGAAAGCCTGTAAAACCAAAAAATGCAATGGACATAATTCCTGCTGTTATGAGTGTAATTGGAGGTCCACGGAATGGAGTTGGTATGTCTTCTTCGTCAGTTCTTTCGCGAAGAGCGCTAAGTAGAATTAAGGCGATACCAAAACCTACCGCTGCTCCTGCACCATAGAAGATGGCTTCAGCTAAATTTCTTGCTGCATTTGAATTTAATAATGCAACTCCAAGTACTGCACAGTTGCTTGCGATGAGTGGTATGTAAATTCCAAGGATCTGATGTAGGACAGGTGACATGCGACTAAGGACTAATTCAGCAAACTGAACAGATGCACCAATTACAAGAATGAAAGAGATAAGTCGTAGGTATTCCACATCGAAAGGGACTAGTAATAAGTGTTCAATGAAATAGCTGAGAGCGGATGCAATTGTAAGCACTAGGCCAGTAGCAAGTGCCATGCCTAGTGCGCCTTCAAATTTTTTTGAAGCGCCTAGAAGTGGGCAAAGACCGAGGAATTGAACAAGAACAAAATTATTAACTAGAGCAGCTGAGAAAATTATGAGCACTAGCTCTGTCATGTATCTACCGAACCTTCATGCCAGGTTTTGCACCATTGTCAGGGCTTAAGAGGTGGATGTCTTTACCCCCAGGGCCACTTGCTAATACCATTCCTTCAGAGATTCCAAAACGCATTTTTCTTGGCTTTAGGTTTGCAACCATAAGCACAAGTCTCCCCTTTAGGTCTTCTGGCTTATACGCTGATCGAATTCCAGAAAAAACTGTACGTTCGTCTTCTCCAAGACTGAGTTTTAATTCTAAAAGTTTATCAGCACCATCCACGATTTTTGCATCTAATATTTTAGCAACGCGCAAATCAACTTTGGAAAAATGATCAATATCTATTTCTTCTGTTTGTGTTTTTATTACAGGCTCTTTTTCAGAAAAATTGCTGCGTGTTTCTTCAATCATAGCTTGAACCTTCTTTGGATCCACACGTTCCAATAAGCTCTTAAACTTGTTTATTGAGTGTCCTAATAATGGTTGGTTTGCATCCGACCAGTTTACTGGACTGATACTGAGAAATTTTTCTGCTCGCTCAGCTAAAGCCGGAGTAATAGGTTTGAGATATATGATGAGTATTCGAAACAGATTAATTCCAAGCGTGCAAACACGCACGACTTGTTCTGCTTGAGACTCGTCTTTTGCCATAATCCATGGCTTTTTCTCATCTATAAATTGATTTGCCAAATCTGCAAGACCCATGATTTGTCTGATTGCTTTTGAGTAATCTCGAGCTTCATAGTCTGCAGCAATGTTTTCGCCAGCAGCAATAAACTTATCCAGTAATTCCTCATTTAGAATAGTGCTGGAGAGTTGGCCTTCACCAAGTTTGTGTATGAACCCGGAGCAGCGACTTGCGATGTTGACTAGCTTGCCAACTAGGTCGGAATTTACACGTGCGATAAAATCGTCAAAATTTAGATCAATATCATCTATGCCAGAACTGAGTTTTGCTGCGAG
>CAWVTC010000210.1:0-2226 GCA_963933025.1 uncultured Dehalococcoidia bacterium
GAGTTATAATGGAAATATTTTAGTCAATGCGATGACAGTGGGTCTTGCGGATACTAATAATATTTTTTATTCGGCAGCTACGGGCGTAGGAAACTCTGTAGTCTATATTGGCTCTAAGACAGGTAGAGACGGTATTCATGGGGCAACAATGGCGTCTACGGAGTTTAATGAGGATTCAGAAGAAAAGCGTCCAACGGTTCAAGTTGGAGATCCATTTACAGAAAAGCTTTTAGTTGAGGCGTGCCTTGAATTGATGGCGACTGACGTAATCGTTGCTATTCAGGATATGGGTGCGGCTGGTTTGACTTCTTCGGCATTTGAAATGGCGTCTAAGGGTGGAGTTGGCGTAGAGATGGACCTTGATAAAGTTCCAGCCCGGGAGCCTGGAATGACGGCTTATGAGTTTCTGTTGTCGGAGAGCCAAGAGCGTATGTTAATGGTTATCGAGCCAGGTAAGGAACACGTTGCTCAAGCCATTATGGAGAAGTGGGAGCTTGATTTTGCTGTCGTTGGTCAGTTAACAGATTCTGGCCGAATGGTGATTAAGATGAATGGTAAGATTGAAGCCGATTTACCGATTGATCCGCTGGCCTTAGCTTCACCTGAATATGATCGGCCATGGGTTAAAACTGAATCACAGGCAGAGGTTGCGTTAAGTGAGGATATTGTGCCTGAAAATTATCTGTACACTTTGAAACAAATTCTTAGCTTACCCAATATGTGCTCCCGTCGATGGATTTGGGAACAATATGATCAAATGGTGATGGGTAATACTGTACAACGTCCTGGCGGTGATGCTGCTGTTATCAGGATCCAGGATACATTGAAAGGGCTAGCGATAGCAACTGATTGTACACCACGGTATTGTTTGGCTGATCCATACGAGGGAGGTAAACAAGCAGTTGCAGAAACTTGGCGAAATATTACCGCTGTTGGTGCCAGGCCACTTGCAATAACTGATAATTTGAATTTTGGTAATCCGGAAAAGCCAGAAATTATGGGGCAATTAGTGGGCACAATTCAGGGTATTAGGGAGGCTTGTAATGTATTAGAATATCCTGTCGTCTCTGGTAATGTTTCTCTCTATAATGAGACTGCAGGGCAGGCAATTTTGCCGACACCGGCAATTGGGGCTATTGGAATAATGACCGATTATCGGAAATCGGTTAGCATGGCTTTTCAAAGTGAAGGTGAGAGTATTCTTCTCATAGGTGAAACGTTAGGTCATCTTGGTCAGTCGATTTACTTACGCGAGATTAGTAAAATTGAACACGGGCCGCCGCCGCCGGTTGATCTTTCTGTTGAGCGGCGCAACGGAGATTGTGTTCGTAGTTTGATTGACGATAGTTTGCTAACGGCTTGCCATGATTTATCCGATGGCGGCCTTCTTGTAGGCTTAGCAGAAATGGTAATGGCTTCCAACATAGGCGCTAGTATACATGATGTCTCCGGCGATATAGCTCTTGTCCGGTGGGCCTATGGCGAGGATCAGGCACGTTACTTGGTTACTACCAAAAAAGGTAGTGAAATTATCTCGAGGTGTACTGCTGAAAATGTGCAAGTGCTAGAACTTGGAATGACAGGTGGTATTGATCTATCTTTTGCTGATGAGAGTATTACAATTGCAGAACTCAAAGAAGCTCATGAGAGCTGGTTACCTAAGTATATGACCGTCATTAATTAAGGTTCCTATGTTTATTATGTATTTCATCGGCAAATTTTGTAGTAGTATAATCTAAAGTAAATATCAATAATAAACCAATACAGGAAACAAATGTGATGGCAATGGATATCGAAGAGATCGAACGACTAATAAAAGAAAGTTTGCCTGATGCAGAAATTCGTATTGAAGATCTGCGTGGCGATGGAGATCATTATTCGGCTTATGTTGCTTCAAAAGCGTTTGAAGGTCTTCCTAGGGTAAAGCAACATCAAATGGTCTATAATGCTCTTCAAGGTAGAATGGGCAATGAATTACACGCATTGGCCTTGCAAACTAGTGTTCCCGAGGTTACTTAAGCTATAGTGATTTTTTAAAAAGCCATAATGATATTTTAAGAAGGATTGAGAGCATGAGTGATAATCCAGTATTTGATCGCATTCAGACCGAAATTGATGAGAGCTCGGTAACTTTGTTTATGAAGGGCACACCTATGTTTCCCCAATGTGGTTTTTCATCTGCCGTGGTCCAAGCCCTAACCATGATGGGTGTTAAATTTAAAGGTG
>CAWVTC010000211.1:0-2115 GCA_963933025.1 uncultured Dehalococcoidia bacterium
AGCAATGGAAAGAGTAGCGTGTCCCGGAGAAGGAGCATGTTCTGGAATGTTTACAGCCAACACAATGGCTTCAGCTATTGAAGCACTTGGTATGTGTCTACCTGGGACTGCATCAATTCCAGCTGTGGATTCCAGGAATCTAGAATTCGCAGAAAAAGCAGGACAGTACTTATATAAACTACTTGAAAGTGATATAAAACCTCGAGATATTATGACTAAGGAGTCTTTTGAAAATGCAATTACAGTTGTTCTTGCAATGGGGGGATCGACTAACGCAGTTTTACATCTTTTAGCAATTGCAAATGAAGCTAATGTACCTTTAGAGATAGATGATTTTGACAGACTTAGTCGTAAGACGCCTTATCTTACAGACTTGCGACCAAGCGGAAGATACGTGATGCCAGATATGGACAAATCTGGAGGCGTGCCTGCTCTTATGAACGAATTACTGAAGGGTGGATTGTTGCATGGGGATGCGCTGACTTGTACCGGTAAAACTATAGCCGAAAATCTTTCTGAATTCAAAACCTCTGCCGATAGCAAAGTAATCTACCCAATAACAAATCCACGTAGTCCCACAGGAGGGCTTGTCATATTAAAAGGAAACCTTGCGCCTGAAGGTTCTGTGTTAAAAGTGTCTGGAACTAAAAATCGCACTCATAGAGGTCCCGCAAAAGTATTTGATTCTGAAAGGGCAGCTTTCGAGGCCGTAACTAAAGGGGAAATTTCTAATGGGGATGTTGTTGTTGTCAGATACGAAGGCCCTAAGGGCGGCCCTGGCATGCAAGAGATGCTTGCTTTGACTGGAGCTATTATGGGAGCAGGGTTAGGTGATTCTACCCTACTACTGACTGACGGTCGTTTTTCTGGAGCTACTAGAGGTCCAATGATTGGGCATGTCGCTCCAGAAGCAATGGTAGGAGGACCAATCGCCCTTGTAGAAAACGGGGATATAATTAATTTAGATGTTGAATCAAGAGATCTGTCTGTTGAGCTATCAGCAAATGAAATGATTAAGAGAAAAGAAAATTGGAGCGCCCCTGAACCTAATTATACGCGAGGAGTTTTAGGAAAATACGCTAAGTTAGTTTCATCGGCATCTAAAGGGGCTGTGACTTCTTAATACTGCTCGTTTCAAAGTACTTTTAGAATCCTATTAGTTAACAATTTCGTTCGTTCTTTGTTTAGATTCAAGGGGTGTATTGTAATCACTCCTTTTTCTAAGCCCACTTCCTGTACAAAAATACCTGGATTACCATTCTTTAGTTCATTCGATATATCAAATGCTGATTTTTTTTGTAAGCCCAAATCTATCGTAATTGTAAGAACAGGAGACCCTTCGATTGGATCATGTATTTCCACCTTTACAGTTTCATCTGTGATGGCAGATGCTACAAATTCCAATAACGCTCTTTGTTCAATATAGCTGGATGCATAAGCATCTTCGGTAAATAGCTTCAATGCCGTTAATAAGCCAATGACATTTTCTTTAGACACCTTAAAACCTCTGCCAATTCCATGGCGCGGTATCCCCGTAAGGGTGTCTTTCGGTATTAAATCACTCGGTGGATTCCAGATTTCAAAAAATTCATCCATATCAAGATTTTGTAATGCAACAGAAGTAATAAGATGTTTTTTCCCACATAATATCCCTGTTGATTGCGGGCCACGCAGTGCTTTACCTCCAGAGAAAGCAACAAGGTCTGCTCCCATCTCAATAAACTTTCTTAAGTTTTCCTTGGGGGGCAATTCTCCAGCTGCATCTACAATTATAGGCAAATCGTACGCCTTAGCCACTTTCACAACATCGCTTAAGGCAGGATGACTATCTGGGCCTTGAGAATAGTAAATTCCTACTGTCGATTCAGTAATCGCTGCTTCATACTCCCATGCCTCCGTTCTTCTAACTCCAGCATTAGCAGTTATTTCATTCATTCCAACTTCAACAAGAATTGCGCCTGCAAGTCGTGCAGCGTGATCGTATCCATTACGATGTTCTCGCGAAATAATCAGTTGGTTTTTAAAGCCATCAGTGCGTGGAAGATTATCGATTTTTCCTAGGTCACAACCGGCTAATATTGCAGCTGTGGCCAAAGTTAAGCCAGCGGATGCCCC
>CAWVTC010000212.1:0-2089 GCA_963933025.1 uncultured Dehalococcoidia bacterium
GAAACCATTAGTCATTTCTCGCCCATTAAAATACTTTTACAAAAATTGGGTAGTTGGACTGTAAGGCAACTTTCTGGCACAACCATCCCCGATGCAACTAGCGGATTTCGGGCTTACAGCAAGGAAGCCGCGCTTCAGATGAACGTTATATCCGACTTTACCTACACAGTTGAAACCATAATCAGCGCGGGGAAAAAAAATCTAGCTATTGAACATACTCCAGTCCGAACTAATAAAAAACTGAGGGAATCGCGTTTATTTCCCAGTATCCAGGTTTACTTGCGGCGTACCCTGGTTACTATGCTCAAAGTTTATTCCATGTACCGCCCTTTGAAGCTTTTCACCATTGCTGGAGGAACCATATTTCTGATTGGATTCGCAATTGGTTGTAGATACCTCTTTTTCTTTTTCCAAGGACAGACTGAAGGTCACATTCAGTCCCTGATCTTATCCGCGATTACACTCATTGTTGGATTTCAGATTATTATGATGGGAATTGCCGCTGAACTCATAGCCGTAAACCGCCAACTTCTTGAAGACATACAACTCAGGATCAAAAAAAAAGAAGTTGAATCTAAAGACTAGTTCTATGGACTGATCAGTGGAGCGACCATGGTATTTTCTTTAATTATGCCCAATAACTCATAGAGATATAGAAGAGCGAGGAATTATTATAACTACAGTGGATCGAACCTTTGAATTACTGAAAATTAACATAGGCGTGGAAAACTGCACGGAATCTCCTCTGCGTTTTCTGAAAGGAACCAAATATCCTCTTTACTGCCTAGGCTTGAAGGAGAGTTAAAATATCCAGGAAAATTAGGCGAGAACATCTCTGTTGCAGATGCCCAAAAGGCAGCACGACTATGCGGAATAAATCTACTCGCACAGTTGAAAAATGCCTGCGGTGGTGACCTTGACCGGGTAATTCAAGCCATCAAGCTGAATGGGTTTGTTAATGGAACACCAGACTTTACCGATCAAGCCCTAGTAATCAATGGCACTTCTGATCTCATGTTTGAGGTCTTTCAGGAAAATGGTAAGCATGCTCGGGCTGCCGTTGGGTGTATTGCCTTACCCTTAGGTGCTGCCGTTGAAGTTGATGCTATTTTTGAGATATCATAATGGCTATTTTTAAACGAATTGATCATATCGCGCTTCACGTAAAAGATTTAGCCGCGTCAACAAAGTTTTATAAATACCATTTCGGCTTTAAAGACTTCTATGAACAAGTCACCCCCTCTGGCATTCAAATTTCTTATCTCAAATTGGGAGACACCATATTAGAGTTGGTCGGGCGCCAGGATCCAACTATTGGCGGATTTCATTGGTGCATGGAAACAGATGATTTTGATGGTGCCGTCTCCCAATTAAAACAAAATCAAGTCGACTTATTTCAACCGCCTCACCCCACGGATGCGAGAGAACCGAGAGAAAAAGGATGGCGCCGGGTTGTATTTTTAGGGCCAGATGGCGAGCAAATTGAGCTCAGAGGCTAAAACTAAATCTTGTGACTTGCTCTCACTTAATTTGAGATTTATCAATAAGCATGCCTGATGGAAGAGAAGAAGTATCTATAAAAATTTTGGATAAAATCAGCAACATCCCATCCGAGGATTGGGATGCCTGTGCTGGACAGAGTAATCCATTTGTATCTCACGCTTTTCTCTATGCTTTAGAAGAAAGTGGCTCCGTGACGAGCAAAACTGGATGGCTACCCCAACATCTGTTAGTGCATGATGAAGATGAGCAAATAGTTGCATGCATGCCAATGTATTTAAAAAACCATTCATACGGTGAATATATCTTCGACTGGGGATGGGCCGAGGCCTATAACCGTGCTGGGGGGAGCTATTACCCAAAACTTCAAGCTGCAATACCTTTTACCCCCGCAACCGGGCCTCGTATGCTGGTTAAAGATGGCTCCTCCGATCGTTATTACCAAGTTTTAATGAGTGGAATGATTCAGCTTGCCGAGAAACATAAAGTATCTTCTCTTCACATAACATTCCCACCAAAAGACCAGTGGGATAGATTGGGTGCTTCTGGATTTATAAAAAGAACAAGTAAACAATTCCACTGGGAAAAT
>CAWVTC010000213.1:0-2086 GCA_963933025.1 uncultured Dehalococcoidia bacterium
TCGGCGCTAGGAATTACAGCCTCGGCGGCAAGAGGACTTGACGCGGCTGCGACATCTGCGGCTGGTGATACTGTTGTAGCTGCAGCAATGAACGCTATTCTCGTAACGGGTGGTGGAAAGGCTACAGAGATGGCAGAACAGGTTCAGGGAAGTCAAGATGGTTTGGGGGCAACAAGTGGTGCTGCGACGGCTTCAACCGGCGCTGCAGCGATTTCGGTGGGTAGTTCGCGAATGGCGGCACTACGTTCCGGTACTGCTTATGCTTCTTTACAGGGAACAGGATTCAATGCCGGTAGCGGTCAATCCAATGATGCTTATGCTTCTACATTTGGAACAGGATTCAGTGCCGGTAGCGGTATAACCACGAATTCAATGTGGATGAAACCATTCGTAAGTTTTGGTGATCAGCAAAAGCGTAAGGGCATAGCGGGTTATCAGGCGGATACATACGGATTGGCAATAGGTGGTGACAAAAAGATTACCGAAAACAGTATAGCCGGATTAAGTGTTAGTTACGCTCAGACAGATGTTGACGGTAAGGGTGCTGGAAATTCACACTCAGACATCGCTAGCTATCAGGTAACAGCTTATGGAGACTATACAAGAAACGACTGGTATGTTGAGGGACTTGTTGGTTATGCCTACAATGATCTGAAGACTTCCAGAACCATAAGTGTTACAGATGCAAAAGCAAAAGGAGATACCGATTCAGGTCAGTACATGGTCAGCCTTAATGCAGGAATGCCTATGAAGATTGATGGGGACTCTGGAGCTTATTTCACGCCAACTATTGGTGTGAATGTTACACATGTAGATAATAAAGAGTATACAGAGACTGGCGCAGGTGTATTGAACCTTAAGATTAACCCTGAGGACATCACTTTGGCAAAAGCTTCTCTTGGTGGACGTTTACATACGAGTCTTGATAGTAGTGATGGAATATTTGTTCCTGAGTTACGTGTCAAACTTTTGTATGATATGGCCGGTGATGACGGTTCATCAACTAATACCTTCACGGGTGGTGGAGCAGCTTTTCAAGTTGATGGGTTGGATGTAGTAGAGTTTTCTTCTTCAGTCGGATTGGGTTTAGCATTCTCACCTAATGATAAAGACATGGAGGGCATGAGCTTTTCTGTGAACTATGATGCTGAGATTAAAGAAGACTTCATGGGTCAGAGCGGAAACTTTAGTTTTCGCTACGCGTTCTAAAATGTAGATATATAAAAGCCCCAGTGCGTTATCGCACTGGGGCTTTTTTTTTGCAAAAAAATATATATATATGGATATAAAACGTTATATCGCATTAGCAAAATGAATATAAAAAAATGGGAAACTAATACCGTTTATTAAAAAATATGTAGTAAATGTACTCGATGAATAGCCTTCAAAGAGCCAGAATGAATAAAAAATATCTAACTATAAAACAAGGCACATTATTATTACTAGCATTAATACTATTCTATGGATGTGTGGGTGACCAGCAAAGAGTAAATAATAAAAAGAATAATGAACAAAAAAAGGGAGAATCATATAGGGATCGCACCCCAAAGGCACCACGTATAAATATACCTGCACATAATTTTTAATTAAATCTGTAAATAGGGAAGTGCGGAGTGAGTAAAATAAATACGATATTTCTGGGACTTATAATAATAAGCACTCTCTTTATTTCAAGTTGTGCCGGTAAATTAAAAGAGGCAAATAATATTGCTGAATCTGCAGGATTTAAATCTACCGTACTTAATACCTCATACTTTAAATTACAAGTATTTTACCGAATTTCTAGAACTAAGGTTCCAATTACAATTTATATTGAAGGAGATGGACTAGGTTGGTTGACGCGTACTCAGCCATCATCAAACCCTACACCTAGAAACCCTTTAGCTTTACGTTTGGCTGCAATAGATAAGGGCGAAAATGTTGTTTACATAGCTAGACCCTGCCAATACATCGAACTTAAACATGAAAAACTTTGTCACGTTCCATACTGGACGCACAAGAGATTTGCTAAAGAAGTAATACTAGCTGTAGATGAGGCCATTGATACAATGGTTTCAAAAGCTAAGGCAAAGAATATCCATCTTGT
>CAWVTC010000214.1:0-2075 GCA_963933025.1 uncultured Dehalococcoidia bacterium
TATTTGTATTACGAGAGGTGGATTAAAAATGGTTAAAGAAATTACTAAGACTATTGGTACGAAAGTTGCTCGTATAGATGGCCCTGAAAAAACCACAGGTAAAGGTATTTACAGTGTTGATATTTCTTTGCCAGATATGTTGTGGTGTAAAATTTTGAGATCACCATATCCTCATGCTCGTATCGTTAGTATTGATACTACTGCAGCTGAATCTTTAGAGGGAGTACATGCTGTTATTACCGGTAAAGATTTTGAGGGTAAACGTTGGGGAAAGCTTATTCAGGATGAACCTATTCTAGCTTGGGATCGAGTAATGTATATAGGAGATAAAGTAGCTGCTGTAGCAGCAGAAGACGAGGATATTGCTCAACACGCGCTTGATTTAATTGAAGTTGAGTATGAGGAATTAGACGCGGTATTTACGATTGCTGATGCCATCGATAAGGGAGCGCCGGTCTTGCATCCTAATTTTAATGAATATGTAGGAGTTCCTAAGGCTCTTGATGAACCTTCAAATGTAATAGTAAATGGTCATTGGGAGAGGGGCGATACTGAAAAAGGCTTAAAAGAAGCTGATTTAATATTTGAAAGAACTTTCTATACAGGTAGAACGCATCAGCTTTATCTTGAACCTCATAACTGTGTTGTAGCTATTGATGAAGATGATGTCCTGCAGTGTTGGCTTGGAACGAAATCACCTATGCAAAACCGAGTCCAAATTGCTGGACTTTTCGACCTTGATATTAGTAAGGTCGTAATTAATTTTGCGTATGTGGGGGGTGATTTTGGTGGTAAGGGCGATATTGTTGGCCTTCCAATATGTTATGAACTAGCGAAAAAAACAGGTAGGCCAATAAAGTTTGCGATGGACTATTCAGAAGAACTAATGGCAATGAACCCCAGGCACCCTTCTACAATTGATATCAAACTTGGTGTCAAGAAAGATGGCACAATCACTGCTTGGGAATCAGATCTCTTTTTTAACGGAGGAGCGTATAGAGCATATTCACCTGGAGGGAATTTACCTGGAGCTAACGAAGTTGCAGGGCCCTACAAGATTGATAATACGCGTATAGATTCATGGCAAGTTTCTACCAATACAGTACCAGGTGGGTTTCAGAGAGGCCCTGGAGAAGTGCAAGGTATTTTTGCTGGTGAGTCTATGATGGATATAGTCGCTGAAGAAATTGGTATGGATCCTGTAGCTTTTCGATTAAAGAACGTGGTGCATGAAGGAGATGCCACGCCATCCGGGCAAATTTTTAGAGATATTATAGCTGAAGATGTTATTAAAGAGGCTGCTCGTGCAGGGAATATGTTTGAACCAAAACCAAAGAATGTAGGCCGTGGGATGGCTTATGGCCACAGGCCACAGTACGGTGGAGCAACTCAGTCGTCTGTTGTTGCTAATGATGATGGAAGTTTAACGGCTAGAACTTCGATTTTTGATCCAGGAGTTGGGACTTATACTTTGATCCAACAGGCAGTTGCTCAAGAAATGGAAGTACCGTTAGAAAAAGTTAAAGTTGTTCCGTTTAACACTGATGAGCTTTTTCCAGATTTGTTTGATTTTGGTATGGGCGGATCCCGCGGTAGTATGGTTGCACCGTCAGCCGCTATTAAGGCTACTAAAGATATCAAAGATAATTTAAAGAAGATCGCATCCGAATTTAACGGATGGGATCAAGACTTAATTGAATATAGTGAAGGTAATCTTGTTAATTCTAGAACTCAAGAACAGGTTTCAATCGGTGATCTTGTTCGGCGGAGTGCAGAACCGATTCAAGGGCGTAATTTTGAGCCTGAAGAAGGGCTGAGCCCGGTGACATCTTTTGTTGCCCAAGTGGCTGAGGTAGAAGTTGATCCGGATACAGGCCAGATCATAGTGAGGAAAATTACTGCTGTACATGATGTAAGTACAATATTGAATCCCGTAGGATTTCATGGGCAAGTTGAGGGAGGCATGATACAAGCTTTAGGGCATGCAATTATGGAAGACCTAAACGTTGACGAAGGTGGGCGAATTTCAAACCCTTCTTTAGCGGATTATAAGATACCTACTCAAAGAGATTTGC
>CAWVTC010000215.1:0-2024 GCA_963933025.1 uncultured Dehalococcoidia bacterium
GAACTTGAGAAAATTGAAATTTTGATCGTTGATGTGCAAGGGATACCACGAGGACAAAAATCCTTGTCGATAGCTGGTTTCTCTAAATGGTTGCAAGAAGCTGTCCCAAAAAATGATATTGCTGTGATATACCTTCTCCGTAAAGGAATACGTAAGCCACAATTTAGTTTTTCTGGAACGATAGTAAAAAAACCATTCCCGTTGGAGCGAATTGGGGAAACTATTCGAACATTGATGGAGCAAAAGATCGCTAATTCGACACCAACTGCAATTAACTTGGATAATGAATTAAATTTGCTTTCGGTCAATAATACAGAAATTCATTTAACGGAAACTGAAGCCAATTTATTGTCTTACCTGATGCAGTATTCAGGTGAAATGATCTCGTATGAGAAGTTGTTAACTGATGTATGGAAGTATCACGACACTATTGGAGCAAATATTTTAGTACGTGCGCAAATTAGTAATTTACGACGGAAATTACGAAGGTTGAATAAGTCATATAATCCGATACAAACTATTCGCGGTAAAGGCTATAGGTTTGTCGCTTAATTTAAAGAACGTTTTTGATTTTTAGAATATGCTTGATAGAATTCACATGGTAAGTAGGTAGCAATGACTATACGTCTCGATAAACGGGCTAACAATGAAATACGAAAAATTTCAATCGAAACTCAGATTCAAGAATATGCAGAAGGAAGTTGTTTAATTAGCTTTGGGAAAACCAAGGTTTTGTGTTCTGCCTCTTTAGAAGAACGACAACCGGGTTTTTTACGTGATACACATAGTGGTTGGATAACAGCTGAATATTCGATGTTACCCAGGGCTACGCTAACTCGAACACAACGAGAAATTGAACGTGGCAGACCGAAGGGACGAACACAAGAAATTCAGCGATTGATAGGGCGTTCATTACGTGCTGCAATAAATCTTGATTTATTAGGTCCTCGTACTGTTACAATTGATTGCGATGTGATACAAGCAGATGGTGGCACTCGAACTGCGTCGATTACAGGTGGTTATGTAGCTCTGAGACTTGCCTTAGCTAAGCTTATAGAGAATAAAAAAATCCCATCATCTGCGTTACTCGAACCAGTCGCAGCAATTTCTGCAGGCATTGTTGATGGTGTCCCTATATTAGACCTATGTTATGAAGAGGATTCAAGAGCCGGCGTAGATTTAAATGTTGTTATGGCTGGTAGTAGCGCGTTAGTTGAAATACAAGGAACAGCTGAGGGTAAACCTTTTAGCAAAGAGGAGCTAGACCAAATGATTAGTCTCGCTGAGGGTGGCATCCAGCAGTTATTTGTGCATCAGAACCAAAGTATCTAAAAAATAAATACTTAGACATATGGACCAAGGCTAGTTCCCCCAACAATATGAACATGTCCGTGTTCTTGACTTTGCATTGCTGAATGTCCGAAATTTGATACTAGCCTGAAGCCTTGTGGTGAGACTTCTTTCCCTATTCGTGCAGCGATTTCACCAATATCTCCTATGTCAGCCCATAATTCTTCTTGTAAAAGGTGTTCTTTCGTCATCGCTAATAGCATGACCGGTACCCACCTCAACACATTTTTGATCACAATGTATTTTTCATCTTCATAAATTATATTCGCAGGTTCTTCTCCAGCAGCAATTCTACAAAAAACACAATATGGAGCTGATTTCATGATACCTCTTGGTGTATAGGTGCACTGTAAGCAAAACTTCTCCCACACTATCATTAAACGGTTTAAGTAGCACAATACTTAAACACGTGTAGGAACCAAATGGCACGAATAGTACCTATAAAAGCACTTATGTATAGCGAAAAGGCGGGTATTTTATCTGATCTAATTGCCCCGCCTTACGATGTGATTGATGAAGAAAAGCGAAAGGAGCTTTCATATAAGCAAAGTTACAATGCAATTCATTTAGAACTTGCGGAGCCAGGAGAAGATAGAGACCAAAGAGTGACAATTACTTTAGACGATTGGATTAAATCAGGGGTTTTAACGTATACAGATGAAGAACACTTTTTT
>CAWVTC010000216.1:0-1990 GCA_963933025.1 uncultured Dehalococcoidia bacterium
CTCGATATCTTCCGGTACAAATCGTCCCCCAGCCCCTCCTTGCGTTGGCGCATATAGACGTAGAGCTTCCTCAACAAAAAACCTAATTCGAGTCTGATCGGTAGCTAACTCTTTAAAAAGATTTTCGTTCTGGGCTAAAAGAAGTGCTTCTGATGTAAGTGCATATTGCGTCGTTTCATTACCACCTATATGCATTAGAACAGCAATACTGATTATTTCCCCATCAGATAATTTCCGTCCTTCGTATTCAGTTTGGGAAAGCCAAGAAATCATATCGTTTTGCGGATTTTTACGTTTTATGTCTACCTGACCTTGGATATATTTATGGAAATCTACCAGGACGCTTGCATTTTCACGATCAATATCTGGTGGTAATTCATTTTTTGGACCAGAACCATAGACAAATCTACGAACCTGTGCTTCCTCCATTTTTTTTAATGTCGGCATATCTTCCAAAGGAAAACCTAAGATAGTTGTTATAACTGTTTGCGGTAAAGGTGCAGCAAATTCTGTTACAAATTCGACTTCTCCTTTATTGATAAATTGATCAATCAAATTATTGGAAGCTTTTTCAACCATTTCCCTATGTTGATCTGCGCCCATAGGCCCTACCCAAGGGTCCCAGAGTTCTTGCCTATAGCGTTTATGTTGTTCTAATGAAGGTCTTAATGTTGCAGCTGCGTTAACTGTTTCCCCGAAACCTGCTTCTTCGAAGATTTCATTTTGCAAAGCACTTGATCCTCCACGAGCTGCACTGCCTTCGCCTGGGGAAAAATCAGAAAAAAGCGGATCACGTGTGATTCGTGCAATATCCTCAAATTTAGTTAGGACGAAAGCATCGGTACCTGGTAACCATCCACCACCCGGTATTCTTGAAATAGGAGCCTCATTATGGAGAAGTTGGTAATCTTCGAACCAATGTTCTTGCGAACCATCAGCAAAAAGATCGATACCTAAGTCACTTGCTATCGGGCATTGCATTAAGGCAGAGCCCTGCGTTGATATTTCCTTGTCTGTAGTCATTAGCTTCTCCGTTCAAAAATATTATGTTGTTTAACCACTTTTGCGTTCTCCCCGTGCCCAGCGAGCAAACTCTTGTAGTTTCGTATTAACTGTTGATGGTGAATTAACTTGGGGTTCGCTAAAACCTCTTCCGCAGCTTTGACAGTAGGCATATACGTTTAAATTCTCCCGTCCACACCAGTTACATTTCTTCATAGTTTAAGTTTAGCACTTTCAAAAAGTTGTCTCAGTCTCGTATTCGTTACAAACTGGGTAAGGAGAGTTTATGACTAGTGACAATATTCGTAACATTATGCCTTTTGTTATAGAGACAGATGGTCGTCGAGAACGTTCTTACGATATCTATTCTTTGCTGCTTAAAGAACGAATTATATTTTTGGGTACTCCTATTGATGCGATGGTATCAAATGTAATTATTGCCCAACTTTTGTTTTTGGCACGTGAAGATGATGAGAAAGATATTATGATGTATATCAATAGCCCTGGAGGTAGTGTTACAGCAGGGTTGGCTATATACGACACAATGAAGCTTATTAAACCTGATGTTTCTACGGTTTGTATTGGTTTAGCAGCGTCTATGGGCACGATACTACTAACTGGTGGTGAGCAAGGTAAGCGGATGGCATTGCCAAATGCAACTATACATTTGCATCAGGTAATGGGCGGGGCTGAAGGTCAAGCATCAGATATTGAAATACAGGCTCGTGAAACATTACGTTTGCAAGCAATTCTGCGAAATATTTTAACTGAAACAACTGGTCAAAAGATGAAACAAATTGAAAAAGATACTGATCGGGATTTTTGGCTTGATGCACCAGCGGCTCAAAAGTATGGATTAATAGACAGAATTTTAGAAAAAGAGAAATCCGAATCTAGCAAAAGTTAATTTGTTTTTGTAGGAATCTGTTTGGCATGTACATAATCCTGTAGTACTTCCGGTATCGTTATCGATCCATCTGGTTGCTGA
>CAWVTC010000217.1:0-1931 GCA_963933025.1 uncultured Dehalococcoidia bacterium
ACTACTCGTTCTCAATTGTTTCCTCAAGTAGGGGCGGATGCCAACGGTGGAAAGCAGCGTGAAACAAAGAATACCGGCCCTTTACCAATGGTCCCAGGTGTAGATAGAACATACTCAACATATCAAGGGTCAATATCTGCTAGCTGGGAAATAGATATTTGGGGAAAGTTACGACGTCAGACTGAGGCTGCACGTGCAGAGGTATTAGCAAGTGAAGAGGGTCGTCGTGCCGTCGTGCTAACATTGGTTTCCACAGTCGCAGCTTCCTATATTAATTTGCGTGACCTTGACCTTCAGCTGGAGATTGCTAAAGCTACTGAAGAAAGTCGTAGAGCTTCACTTAAAATATTTGAATTAAGATACGAGGCCAGCGTTATTTCAGAAATGGTACTGGCACAAAACCGATCTGAATACGAATTTGCGGTAGCCAGTATTCCTCCGATAGAAATACAAATTGCTCAACAGGAAAATGCACTATCGTTGTTACTAGGGAGAAATCCCGGCCCTATTCCTCGTGGACAGAGCATTAATAATCTAGATTTGCCAATAATTCCAGAAGGTTTGCCGTCAGATTTGCTGGAACGCCGTCCAGACATAGTCCAGGCTGAGCAAAACCTGATAGCTGCTAACGCACAAATAGGCGCAGCAAAAGCGCTGTACTACCCGACTATTTCACTAACAGGATTATTGGGTGTATCAAGCACGCAACTATCAAATCTATTTTCAAGTTCCTCCGGTCTTTGGTCCTTTGTTGGAGATGCCTCCATTCCTATATTTACTGCTGGTGGTATTGCAGGACAGGTAAAACAAAGCGAAGCGATCCAGCAACAGGCGCTATTGGAGTATCAACAATCAATTCAGAATGCTTTTAGTGAAGTGTCTAATGCCCTCATACAACATCAAAAAACTAAAGAGCAATTGGCGGCACTTGAGCGGGAACTTGAGGCCTTGAAAACTTATGCGCGTTTAGCAATCCTGAGTTACGATAATGGCTATAGTAGCTACATTGAGGTGCTGGATGCAGAAACTAGCTTATTTAGTGCAGAACTTAATTACGCTCAAGTACAAGGCATCTTTTATACTTCGATGGTGGATATCTACAAGTCAATGGGTGGCGGCTGGGTTACACAGGCCGAAGGTATGACGGAACTGAGTACTTCCGAACAGCCTAAATCAACCGCTTTTGAAAAGCCTGAATCAACTACTTCTGAATTGCCTGAACCAAGTATGCTGGAAAATATAAAAGGTTATTTCTTTCAATTATTTGATTAATATCCCCTCAAGTCCTCCCTTAATACTTTGTTTGTCTACTTAATTGTCTGAGCGTTATAATTACATCTAATTAATTTAAAAAAAAGAGTAGGAAAAATGACTAATTTTGAGCAGGAAATGATTAATGTGCTCGAGCAGCATGTTGAGGCTGAAATGAATGGGAATTTAGAACTAACAATGTCTACAATGACTGAGAACCCCCACCTTTTAAATATTCCAAACATGATGGGAGGAGATGATTTTGAAGGAGTGAAGACTTTTTATAAAGATCATTTGGTAGGTAAATTTTTCCCACCGGATGTTGAATTTAATAGAATTTCATTAACTATCGGCAAAGATCAGATTGTAGAGGAGCTGGTCATCTGTTTTACTCATACAAAAAAAGTTGATTGGTGTTTGCCAAATATAGAACCTACTAATCAAAAGGTAAAGATGTGTGTTGTAGTAATTGCAGGAATAAAGGATAAAAAATTGACACACGAACATATTTATTGGGATCAAGCTAGCGTTCTTGTACAGGTGGGACTTCTAGATCCAAAAAATCTTCCTGTCGTTGGAGATCAAAGCGCTAATAAACTTTTAAAAATCACTAAGATCTAGGGTGATTAAAAATCATTAAGCTTATATGAAATCAATCTATTGGTTTAGAAGCGATTTGA
>CAWVTC010000218.1:0-1928 GCA_963933025.1 uncultured Dehalococcoidia bacterium
ATCCCTCGCATTTACAGCGTCGCGAAAGCTGCACTCTTCAACAATTTTATCTATATCTCGCTCTTGAGCATTAGCAGCAACGGAAAAGCAGAGTAGGGCTATTGTTGTTAGTAGTTTCATGAGTTAGGCCTACCAAGGGAAAAAAGATTTGCTGCCAGTGAAAAATCATTTTCTAAGGCAATATCAATTAACAAATTCCGATCAAATCTTTCCTTGGAATCAATTTTTTTAATGTTCTTGAATTCGGCAACCCTGCTTTCAAGTGTTTGCTTGATTTCTCTCTGGGCTTTCTCTGCTTCAATATAGTCAGTGCCGTCACAAGGAATTTCTGTTTCATCTGTTAATCTGATCAAAACGCCACGTTCTTTTTTTTCTAACGGTGAATATCCGGCAAATATCCAAGCAGCAAATCCGATCTTCCAATCAGGTAAATCAAGAACAGCTCGTAGGCTTTTGCTTTCCTTAATCAATTTTTCCTCCCTGCTACTCATTGGGTTGCTCTCCTGCATGGTCTTAAGTTCGATAGCAAACTAAATATTGGTCCCGCTTTCTCGATTGTAGAAATGAATAGCTTAATAGCCTTCGCAATCCTGATAGTCAGACTCAAAACATTTGGCAGCTATCTCTTGTCCTCTTGCACGTTGGTCAGGTGTTAGCCGTTCGGAAACTATGTCTCTATTGTTTTTTGCATCCTCGCGCCCCTGTGCTCCTGCAACTGACCACCAGACATAAGCTCTGACATTTTTTTGCGAAACACCCTCTCCATTGGCGTACATGAGTACTAGATTGACCTGGGCATCGGCATTACCTTGTTCAGCTAACCGGTTTTTTCTTCAAAATCGGATTGACCATAAACCCACCCACCAGTGAAACCAGCAGAAGGGAGAGAGCTGTAGTGGTTAGTTTGTTCACGATTTATCCTGGGCATTCAGCTTTTTTATTGGCTTCCAAATAGCTGAGAAAACCTTGTGATGCTCTGCCTTGAATAAGGTTGCGAAGGTAACAGTTGTTATACATTCTCATTATTAGATCAGATGTATACTCAAAGGTATCTTCTGGAATCATTCCTAAGTTGTATTGTTGCCAAGCATTTTGAAGGCTCACAACTCTAAACCTTATTATCTGATCATATACAAGCCGCTCTTCCTCATTTGAAAAATCGATAATTTCATTACCTTCACTTACTTGACCTAAGTCAAAAAATTGAAGTGCTACTGTATTTCCTTCTAACGGAGCCATGATGTAAGACATCAATGAATCATTTCGAGCTTGCACTTGACCAGCAATAGCTATTCTTTGAGATTGTTGCATTTCCAATCCAACAAACACCAGACCGCCCAATAATGCGATCATTCCAAATAATTGAACCCACGTATCAAAGCTGACTGTAACTCTTTGCATCAGTTAATTACCTCTTTTTGTAGTGAAGATAATAAATCTCTAGCAATCCTAAAAAAAGCTGAAGCACAACATGAATACGAACCAATTAAAGTCGTCAATCTTAAATCTCAGTTACTGGATTCCTTTTGCATCCATCTCTTGTCGTCTTTCTCCGCGAAGCAAATTAGTCATTCCATAATTTCCTTCATGACAGGCATATTCATATAGCAGACCATCAACTTTAGTCATTGGCACCATGGCGGTAATTTTGTCGGTGAACGTACCAGGATCATCCACCGTAAATTCATACTCAACGGTTGCATCGTTGACTCGAGTAAATCTTTCGGTGAGAAATTTATCGAAAGAATCTCCGTTGGGTGAACCGATAAGGCTTTGAGTCATGCCAGTAAAGTTTTTGGACTCAACAACTAGAGTATCTCCATCCCAATAACCTCGGGAATCACCGGACCAGAGCCGGATACCATCATCGAGCCCAGGGCCTTCACTCAATGGGACGATGCGCGCGTCGT
This sequence comes from uncultured Dehalococcoidia bacterium, assembly GCA_963933025.1. GTDB lineage: Bacteria > Chloroflexota > Dehalococcoidia > Tepidiformales > Tepidiformaceae > JAKUNN01. Next base: position 1,911 of record CAWVTC010000218.1, read on the forward strand.
GTATCATTTCTGTAATTA
>CAWVTC010000219.1:0-1925 GCA_963933025.1 uncultured Dehalococcoidia bacterium
TTGCGGCCGAAGGTATCCCCGAGTTGGGAACTTTGGCGTGGATTCTAATGGCCATGGTTGGGGCTAGAAATGGAGCGATGGCGTTCAATAGAATCGCTGACTCAAAGCTCGATAGATTAAATCCGCGCACCAAGGGCAGGGCCTTGCCCGCTGGTAATGCGACCGCCAAACAGTATTGGTTTTTTTTGATAGTATCCTCTGTCGTTTTCTTGTTCTCTGCGTTCATGTTAAATGCTCTGGCGTTTATTCTTTCGCCGGTTGCCTTGGGAATTGTTTTTGGATATTCATTTGCCAAGCGTTTTACATCCTTATCGCATTTATGGTTGGGGGTAGCGATCTCAATAGCACCTGTCGGAGCGTGGGTTGCTGTTAGAGAGGAAATTTCAATAGAATCCCTTATTCTCGGTGCAGCGGTTGTGTTCTGGTTGGTTGGATTCGATATTATTTATTCCTGTCTGGATGTTGATTCCGACAGGAGCAACAACCTTCATTCGATTCCACAGAAACTTGGCGTTGAAACTGCTTTAAAACTTGCTTTTGTTTCGCATTGCGTAATGATATTTTTTCTTCTTGTGTTGCTTTTTATTCCAGTTTTAGGTGGCTTTTATTTATTTGGAGTGATCCTTACGTCCGGACTTTTGTTTTATGAACATTCGCTTGTAAGGGCAGATGATTTATCGCATGTGAACGTAGCCTTTTTTAATGTCAATGGAGCCATAAGTATTTTGTTAATGGTATTCGTTATTTTAGATTGTACGTGGCATTAACCTTATAGGTTGCATTTTAATTTATAGGTACTACAATTCTGCAATCTTAAGTGATTGAGTCGACCTCCTCTTCTTTAAGTTTATATTAGAAAATCGTGTGATACTGTATTGGTTTTATGTTTATTTAATCAGGATTTATTATGCTTTTTAATTTCGAAGATATAAATTTACAAACCATTGAGAAAAAAATTTGTGCTGAGGAGCGACTCTCCTTTGATGATGGCATGATTTTGTGGAACTCCTTTGACCTTTTAGGTGTTGGGTACTTAGCAAATATTGTTAGGGAACGAATGCACGGAAACGACACATATTTTATTCACAATCGGCATATTAACCACACTAACGTTTGTGTAAATACTTGTCAGTTTTGCGCGTTTGGAGTTAAAGAGGGAGATCCTACTGCCTATACCAAAACTCTTGATGAAATTTTTTCGGATGCGGAACTATATAAAGGTGGTCGGGTCAGCGAATTTCATATCGTAGGCGGGTTGCACCCAGATCTTTCATTTCAATATTACCTTGATATGATTTCCGGTCTTAAGAGTCGGTTTCCTGATGTTCATATTCAAGCCTTTACTGCTGTTGAACTTCAGTACTTAGCGCAACTCGCTAAAAAATCCCTCGAGGAAACTTTGGTTGAATTGCATAATGCAGGGTTGGGTTCTATCCCCGGGGGTGGGGCGGAAATTTTTGCTAAGCGAGTTCGAAGAAAAATCTGTTCTGAAAAAACCAATGCAGAAGAGTGGCTTGATGTTCACCGCACAGTTCACTCGGTGGGGATGAAAAGCAATGCTACCATGCTCTATGGTCACGTGGAAAACGCTGAAGATAGGACGGATCATTTGATTCGTTTACGCGAACTTCAGGATAAGACCAATGGTTTTTTGACTTTCATACCGTTGGCATTTCATCCAGAAAACACAAACCTCAGTCACCTTAATAATACACCTGGGCAGCTTGACCTGAGAGCATTGGCGGTATCACGCCTTATGCTAGATAACTTTCCGCACGTCAAAGCGTTTTGGATTATGATTACACCTCAAATTGCCCAAATGTCTCTTTCTTTTGGAACTAATGATATGGATGGGACGGTAGTTGAAGAAAAGATCATTCATGCTGCTGGAGGAGTTACGGGGCAAATATTTCATAAGAACGTTA
>CAWVTC010000220.1:0-1907 GCA_963933025.1 uncultured Dehalococcoidia bacterium
CACTTCCATCGTTGCATCGCCAAGACCCATAACAAGCTTTCGATTAATAACTCGCTTCATTTCAACGTGATACCGGACTCGTTTACTCTCTGGAAGAACCTGCCCTTGGAACTTAACCTCACCTACACCCAGCGCCCTACCGCGGCCATTCGCTCCTGACCAAGCAAGCCAAAAACCAACTAACTGCCACATTGCATCAAGACCTAGACAACCCGGCATAACGGGATCACCCTTAAAATGACAATCAAAAAACCAAAGATCAGGAACAATATCAAGCTCAGCTATCATCTCTCCTTTTCCAAAGCTTCCTCCTGAATCATCAATTTTTATAATTCGATCAAACATGAGCATATTTGGAGTAGGTAGTTTGGCATTATCGCCCCCGAAGATTCCCTCCGTCCCCGATATTGCTAACTCCTCACGTGTGTAGCTCTCTTTTTGTGGCCACCGATCGCGTGTGTTTTCCTGAATCTCATTAGTCATTTTTATCTCAATACTTGATCGACCAAGGAGCATACGTGGTCTTGTGCCAGATTACACCAACCCATCTATTGCTCTTAATCCTTTTGCATCACACGTCCGTATGATAGTTAAAAACTGTACGATCATCCTTATGTGTACGACTTATATTTCAATGAGAAATGAATAATCAATCATGCAGAAACGGATCATTATTGGATTACTACTTCTTCTTGCTCTGTCGAACATTGTATTTATAAATGAAGGAATACGCCTTGTGCGAACCCCGATAAACGATATCTCGACAGATACAGCCAACCCGCCAACTTTTAGTGCCGTTACTTCTCGTCGTCGCAAGGGAAATAATTCTGTTGAATATGGCGGACCCCTCGTGGCTGCCCGTCAGGCAGTACTCTACGCAGATATTCAACCGATCAATTCAGAACTTAGTCTAGCGGATGCATTTAAAAAGGCATTAAGAATAGTCCAGGACATGGGATGGGAAATTATTACTACTGATGAGAACAATGGAATCATTGAAGCAGTCGATACAACGCTCATTTTTCGATTCAAAGACGATGTGGTTATACGTGTTACAAGTGTAGATTCAGGAAGTCGAATCGACCTTCGTTCGCAGTCACGTATCGGCCTCAGTGACCTTGGCAAAAACGCTTCTCGCATTCGCAGCTTCATTCAAAATTTCTCCAGCTAGTCTTCAACTGCTAACATCAGCCCTATGACTGAAAGTTCTGAACTTAATGTACCCCAACTCCCGGAAGTTAAATTAGGCCTGGCACCGGTATCTGCACCAGTCATTGGTCGGGTCGTTTCAAATGACGACTGCTTAAAAGGCAAATCTGCCAGCTTTGTTAGACACACAGTAATTGATATCAGCGGTACAGCACTCGAAGGTCACTGCCTAGTTGGACAAGCTTTTGGAGTCCTTGCCCCAGGCCTCGATGACAAGGGAAAACCTCATAAAGTTAGGCTCTACTCGATTTCGTGTTCGAGTGATGGCGAGGACGGTGCTGGAAAAGTAATTGCTACGACTACGAAGCGCACGGTTGACGAAACATCATCACAAAAAAACAATGACGATTCCGATGAACATAGCCTGTTTCTCGGAATATGTAGTAACTATATGTGTGATCTTATACCGGGAGATGAAGTTAAAATCACGGGGCCTAATGGCAAGCGATTCCTTCTTCCTCTAGCACCACAGGAACATAACTACCTCTTTGTAGCGACCGGTACTGGCATCGCCCCGTTCAGAGGAATGGCGATAGAGTTACTAGAAAAGGTCGGTACTACAGGTCAAATTCATCTATTGATGGGAGCCCCTTATACAACAGACCTCATTTACGATGATCTATTTAGGCGATTAGAAAAAAAGCACGAGAATTTTCACTACCATACAGCTATTAGTCGTGAAAACCGGCCTGATGGAG
>CAWVTC010000221.1:0-1797 GCA_963933025.1 uncultured Dehalococcoidia bacterium
TTTTTGTCTAGCCAGTCAAAAAAAGAGTAGATGTCAAAAAGCACATGATTGATTTCTGTTTTTTGGGAGATAGAGTTAAAGGGCAGGTAGGCCACAATAAAGTGGCTGAGATGCGACGGTTCAATATCACAAGGGTTTGCGGTTAAACGCGATGTGCCTCCCTGTTCCTCGTTTTCAAGGTCGCATTGGATTAAACTTGAATGAAGAAGAGATAAGCTTTTTCCTAGCTCAGGTGTTAGGTCCTCTTTGTCGGATGGAGAGGGATTTTCGCTAGCGTATTCATTCATCAACTCATACAAAGTCATAAAAACATTCTCCTACAGCTCGGTTTTTGTAAAACATTTTTTGAGGACTTTTAAACAACGGGTGAATTCTCCATCCTGAATGTTTCCCATGTTAGCAATTCTAAAAATTTTTTTATTAAATAGGCCTTGTCCCGCATAAATGATGAAACCATTTTCTTTTAGTTTGTCATGGAGCCAATCATAGGAAATACCATTGGGAAGTTTTAATGCCGTGAGGCAATTGGACTGATGACTCTCCGGTATTAGAAATTCAAGGCCAATTTCTTTAAACCCTTTCCGCAAGTCTTTTGCTACTTTTCTATAACGCTCTATCCGCCCGTCGACGGTTTCTTCTAGTAATTCCTCGAGAGCGGTGTTTAAGGCATAATGCGCCTGGATTGCTGGAGTGAAGAGTGTGTCCCCTTGTTCCTGGGCCTTGAGGTGTTCTGTCAGAGCAAAGTATACTGAGCGAGCAGGGATATCTTTTACCCGAGAGAAATCTTTTTTTCTATGGAGGACAAAGGAAACGCCTGGTAAGCCGTGTATGCATTTGTTGGCAGTTCCAACCGCAAAATCGATGGGGTGTTGCTCGAAGTTAATCCTGTCTCCTCCTAAACTGCTGATACAATCTATTACCAACCGTTTGTCATACTTCTTCGCCATCAAGGAAATTTCAGGGAGTGGGTTTAGTAGGCCAGTTGTTGTTTCATGATGCACCATGGCAATTACCTCAATCGAAGCATTTTCTTGTAATGCTTGTTCAACTTCTTCGAGTTTAGGTATTTCACCCCAGTTATAATTTATTGTGTGTTTGTTCATTCGGTAAACATCTGCCATTTTGCTGATGCGCTCGCCATATACGCCATTTTGAATTACCAGCATCGATCGGTCAGGAGTAAGACATGATGAAACTGCCATTTCCAAGGCTGCAGTTCCAGATCCAGTTATTAAAATGGCTGAATACTCCTCTTCGATATCAAACGCTTGTAGCAGTTTTTTTCGGATCGACCACATTAGATCTGAAAACTCAGGTTCGCGATGGCACAAGTCTCCACGGAGCTGAGCATCTCGTACCCAGTCGGTTACGTTGACGGGGCCTGGGTTCATTAAGGTCATTTTTTTCATATGTTTTTTTGAGTTACAGTATCAATTTATAACAGATGGATTGTAGTCTAACCTACAGCATGGAGAGGAGGCAAAGTTTTATAATAGCTATTGAGAATGTCTCTCGATGGCGATTGAAAAATTTCCGCCCCCCTCTTATACTCAATTTAATGGTCAGTTTATTCAAATTAATGATTAGTTTACTGTTCTTTAAGATCGGCATAGCGACTGCTCACGCCGATTATTCAAGCTTATCCATTCCTCAAATTAAATATGAAGATGGACATTCTAACCCTCACCCAACGGCCATTGATAGCTTGCTGGGACAGATTGAACGTAGAACATCTATTGAAACCGACCGAGGGTTGCCTCAAGTAGCATTGTCCCACCCGAATCTCTACCAATATCC
>CAWVTC010000222.1:0-1766 GCA_963933025.1 uncultured Dehalococcoidia bacterium
AAAGCCCATAAGCGTGTGTCAGTTGCTTCTAAATTAATAGGCTCACCACGTTGCCAAGAGGGATCTTCCCATAAGATTGAACGTTTTCCGAATTCGAGTGAACGGATTGCTTTATTTAGAGCACCTTCAAAACAGCGATCAATTGCCATCACTTCGCCAGTTGCTTTCATTTGCGTGCCTAATCTACGATCGCCTAATGCAAATTTATCGAAAGGCCAGCGGGGTATTTTTACAACGCAATAGTCAAGCGCTGGTTCAAAGGCTGCAGTTGTTTTAGCTGTTACTGCATTTGGAATTTCATCGAGCGTTTTTCCACATGCAATTTTGGCTGCAACTCTTGCAATCGGGTAGCCAGTAGCTTTGGAAGCGAGTGCTGATGATCGTGATACACGGGGATTAACTTCAATTACATAATAAGGTAGCGCTTCATATGGATTACCTTTCCAAGGACGAACATCTTTATGCGGCGCAAGTGAAAATTGAACATTACATCCTCCTTCTATCCCAAGGGCATCAATTATTTTCAGAGAAGATTTTCTGAGCATTTGATAGTCTTTATCGCTAAGAGTTTGTGAAGGTGCTACTACTATAGAATCACCAGTGTGGACTCCCATTGGATCTAGGTTTTCCATATTGCAAATGGTAATTACATTTCCTGCTCCATCTCGCATAACCTCATATTCAATCTCTTTCCATCCACGTAAATATCTTTCTATAAGGACTTGGTTAATTGGACTGGCTGCCAGTCCGCTTTTTGCAAATGTTTGAAGTTGTTCATCAGTAAAAGCGATGCCACCACCGGTCCCGCCAAGTGTATATGCAGGTCTAATTACAACTGGTAATCCTATGTGGGCAGCTGCAATTTGGCATTCTTCCAAGGTTTTGCCTATTTCACTTTCAAGAACGGGTTCATTGAGTTCGGTAAGAAGTTTTCGAAATTCTTCACGATCCTCAGCTTTACGAATAGATTCTAAAGGTGTACCTAATAGTTTTACGTTATGACGTTCAAGAACTCCTGCTTCTGCAAGTTCAACGGCTAAATTAAGACCAGTTTGCCCACCAAGAGTAGGTAGTAAGCCATCTGGTTTCTCCCGTTCAATAATTCTTTCAATGATTGGTACGGTAAGAGGTTCTATATAAACTGCATCTGCAATGTTTTGGTCTGTCATTATAGTTGCGGGGTTTGAATTTACTAAAATAGTCCGTACGCCTTCTTCACGTACCGCTTTACATGCTTGTGTACCAGCGTAGTCAAACTCTGCAGCTTGGCCGATGACAATCGCACCTGAACCTATAATAAGCACGTTTTTGAACTTTTTAGTCATGGGTTCTCATCATTTCTACAAATTGATCAAATATGCTCATACTATCTAGTGGGCCAGGGCTTGCCTCAGAATGAAATTGAATTGTAAATAAAGGATCAGTTTTCATAGCAATGCCCTCGACAGTGTTATCGTTCACATTTACATGGGAGACAAAAGCATTGCTATCTAAACTATCAGCGTTAACTGCATAGCCATGGTTCTGTGCGGTGATAACTACTTTATTAGTGGATAGTTCCTTTACAGGATGATTTCCACCTCGATGCCCAAAAGGAAGTTTAAAAGTATCTGCTCCTAAAGCGCGTGCAAGTATTTGATGGCCTAGGCAAATGCCAAAGATAGGTTTTTTCCCAATCAGAAATTTTGCTTGCTCAACCTGTACATCTAAGAGGCTCGGATTCCCAGGACCAGGAGATAAGACAATACCATCTGGTCTCAAGTCAA
>CAWVTC010000223.1:0-1724 GCA_963933025.1 uncultured Dehalococcoidia bacterium
TGGCGAATATTCTTATTACCGGAATTGTGATTCTTTTAGTTAATTGATTAGGGGTATTAAATATGGCCTATTTTGTTGATCGTACCGTAAAAATGACATGGTGGGAACGCTCCTATCTACCTGCGATTATAAAGGGAATGTTAATAACGTCACGCCACTTCTTTGTTAATTTATTTGGTTTTGTACCATTTTTTTTGGGACAAAAAAAAGAACGCGAAATTTTCACCCTTTATTACCCTGAGGAAATGCCTGATATGCCGATCGCTTATCGAGGACGACCTGTTCTTGCTGTTAATGAGGACAATCGGCTCAATTGCGTAGCCTGTGGGTTATGCGAGGTTGCTTGTCCGGCTTATTGCATTGATATTGTTCCAGGAGAAAACACAGGCAAACAAAATCAAGTGGAACGATGGCCTAAGGAATTTACTATCGATTATGCGGTATGTATTTTTTGCGGAAACTGTGAAGAGGCATGCCCTGAAGAAGCTATCTTTATGAGTGACGACTATGAGATACCCATGCTCGACCGCAAGAAAATGAAATACAACCTCGAACAACTGTCTGTGCCAATAGAAGAACTTAAGGATCGGGTTGAATTCACCAGAAAAATGTACGGGAAATGGAATTACTAATTTTTTATCCACTGGCTGGTCTCTGTGTCTTATTTGCGCTGGGAGTGGTTATAAACAATAGTCCAATTAATTCGGCCCTATCGTTAATCGGCATGATGCTTGGTCTAGCCGGTGTGTTTGTCCTCCTACAGGCGCATTTCATCGCTATTTTACAGATCATTATATACGCTGGCGCAATCATGGTTCTATTCATGTTTGTCATCATGCTTCTTAATCTAAAAGATAAGGGAGAAGATGAAAAGTGGCGAAGCAGAGATAAAAACCTACTACTGACCGTGCTCAGCGGACTTCTGGCCACAGGAGTTTTATACAAGATCATTGGAATTATCAATGCGGGTGATTTCAACTCCCCTGCTCTACCACCTGAAACTTTTGGAACGGTCAGAGAAGTGGGAAAAATTTTATTTACTGAATTTGTTTTGCCCTTTGAAGTTGCTTCTATCCTGCTGTTGGTTGCCATGATTGGCGCGGTGGTTTTGGCTAAAAGCAAAGTAGACTAAATATGGATATGGGAATGGTTCCTTTAACTCATTATTTGTTTCTAAGCGCTACTTTGTTCGTCATTGGAGTGGCTGGTGTGTTGGTTCGAAGAAACGTAATCGTTGTGTTTATGTCAATTGAAATCATGCTCAATGCTGTCAATATTTCTCTGATAGCGTTTGACCGTTATTTTAATCTTCACGATGGACAGGTTTTCAGTTTCATGGTCATGTGCGTCGCAGCGGCCGAAGTTTCAGTTGGGCTTGCGATTATTATTTCCTTGTTCCGCAACAAGCCCACAACGAACCTGGACGAATTCAACATCATGAAATCCTAAGGAAAAAGTTATGTTACTTAAACTAACCGGGCTGGTGCCTCTATACCCGCTGATCGGTTGCATCATCAATGGATTTTTTGGTTTGCGCATTGGCAAAAATGCAGTAGGCCTTATTGCGGCTGGGTCTGTCGGTTTATCATTTTTAACCACCTTGATTATATTTATTGGCTTGGTTATGACTCCCGTTGAGGATCGTGTTTTTGAACAAGTCCTTTTTACCTGGATAGCCGTAGGGGATTTTACTGCAGAGTTCGGGTTTCAAGTTGATCCACTAT
>CAWVTC010000224.1:0-1722 GCA_963933025.1 uncultured Dehalococcoidia bacterium
CGCTAAGCCTGAACCACCGGTACATACAGTCGAATGAGTGAAGTTATTAAGACCGAACCTTTTGTAATGAATATCGGGCCACAGCATCCGTCAACGCACGGTGTTTTTAGGGTTAAGGTCACCGTTGATGGTGAGCAAATTACAGATGCAGAGATGATAATTGGATATTTGCATCGCTCTATGGAAAAACTCGCAGAAGAACGGACATATACGCAGAATATTCCCTTCACTGACCGAACAGATTATCTCTCCTCAATGTCTAATAACTTGGGATATTGTCTTGCAGTTGAAAAGTTGGGGGGGCTTTCTGTACCACCAAGAGGGCAGGCAATCCGAGTAATAATGGCTGAATTACAGCGTCTTGCAAGTCATTGCATGGGGGCAGGTGCTTTTGCGAATGATACAGGTGCTTGGCAGACCCCTGTAATGTGGTTTAACCGAGAACGAGAACGTATTTTAGACATTTTTGAGATGACAAGTGGTGCTCGATTAACTTGCAACTACATGCGTATAGGTGGTGTTGCATTTGAGTTACGTACAGGTTTTGAAGATGCTGTACGCCAATTGCTTCCACGTTTACGACAGACTATTGCTGATGGGCAGGAGCTTTTAGCCGAAAATGAGATTTTTATAGTACGTGCCCGAGATGTTGCCGTCGTTTCGCCAGAAATGGCTATTGGCGCAAGTCTAACCGGACCGATGCTTCGAGGTAGTGGAGTAGCTTGGGATATTCGAAAGGCAGATCCTTATTCGGGTTATGAGAAATATGATTTTCAGATACCGATTGGTTATAAAGGTGACGCTTATGATCGTTTTACTGTACGCCTCGAAGAAATGCGCCAAAGTATCAAAATTGTTGAGCAAGCTTTGGATGATCTTCCGGGCGGTCCTCATAGCACAGAGGTTCCGCTTGCTTTCCGCCCCCCTTCAGGTGAGGCTTATGCACGAATTGAAAGCCCTCGAGGAGAACTAGGATATTACCTTGTTAGTGATGGAGGGCCTTCGCCGTTTAGGTTCCATATACGTCCCCCGTCACTAATTAACCTTTCAGTGCTCAAGGAAATGACGGTAGGCGGTAGTATTGCCGATGCTATTGTTGCGCTAGGTTCTGTTGATATTGTGGTAGGGGAGATCGATCGCTGATGTTTCCATTATTGGTAACTGATCATTGGTATGACTTGAGAGATTTGGCGAATCTTTACCGTGTGATTCTTGAGGGGCTAGATCATATTCTTCCGACTGGACTAGTTTATGTAATTACAGCACTTTTGGGATTCATTGCATTTTTTGTGATCTTTGTTTTACCTTCCCAGCTTTACGTTGGAGTTTACGGGGAGCGTCGTCTAATTGGTCGAATGCAAGCTCGCCAAGGTCCTAATCGTGTTGGTCCATTGGGCCTTCTTCAGCCCATTGCTGATGCGCTTAAGCTTTTACAAAAAGAGGCTTTAACTCCTCGCTCTGCTGATCGTACGATTATGTGGATTGCCCCTATTTTGTTTGTTGCACCTGCTATTTTGATTTTTGCTGTGATTCCATTTGGTCCACGTATGGTCTTTGCAGATATTCCAGTTTCACTTATGTATTTTTTGGCGATTTCGTCTTTGCCTGTAATTGCCTCTTTTATGGCTGGATGGAGTTCTAATAATAAATACAGTCTTTTTGGTGCTATGCGAATTGTTGCTATGTCGATTTCTTATGAGATTCCCCTTGTATTGGGCTTAC
>CAWVTC010000225.1:0-1722 GCA_963933025.1 uncultured Dehalococcoidia bacterium
AAGCGCTAGGCACAGTCGATCAGACCCAAAATCTTTTAACCAGTCCTTTACTAGCAAAGGGTTTAGTAGAGCAAGACTACCAATCACTACTCGGTCAACAGAATCCAGAGCTTCTAGTACATTTGATGTCGACCGAATGCCGCCGCCCATTTGTACTTTTAAACCCACTATATTTGAAATTAATTTGACTGCTGAAAGATTTTTTGGCGAACCACTTTGGGCGCCGTCTAGGTCCACCACATGTAGCCAACTTGCACCAAGGTTGCCGTAACCTGTTGCAAGTTCCACCAGATCAACTTCGTAAAATGTTTCCTTTTCAAAGTTTCCCCGCAGCAATCGGACACACCGTCCATTTCTGATATCTATTGCAGGGAGAAGTTCCATAGTTTTAAGACTCAATTATTTAGAAAATTAGCTAATATTAGCGATCCAACTCGTGAAGATCGTTCTGGATGGAATTGCGTTGCAAAAAAATTATTGCACTGTACGACTGCAGAAAAGTTTGTTCCGTAATCTGTGGTTGCACAAGTATATTCATCAACGGGGAGGGCATAGCTGTGTATAAAGTATGCGTAATCTCCATCTTTGACTCCTTTCATTAACGGAATATTTTTGATTCTGCTAAGGGAGTTCCAGCCCATCTGTGGTACAGGCAAGTCTGGATTGCCAGAAAAACGCGATGCATGTCCTGGAATGATATTTAGGCACACTGCATCGTTTTCTTCTGATCTGCTATACAACAGCTGAAGGCCGAGACAAATACCTAAGACAGGCTGTTTAAGGTCTCTAATCACATCAATTAGCTTGGCAGTTTTTAGCCTGCTCATGGCATCACTAGCAGCACCAACTCCCGGCAAAATAACATGACTTGAGCTTCTAATAAGTTCCGGATCTTCCGTCACAACGGGTTCGACGCCCAATCGTCCGAGAGCAAATTTTAATGAGGAAAGATTTGCCCCACCAGTAGCTATAATTACAGGAGAAGAACTCACAGAATTCCTTTTGTAGATGGAATTTCCTTACCGTCTCTCAAAAAGGCTTGTCTTAAGCTTCTAGCTACACCTTTAAAGCAGCTTTCGACCATATGATGAGCGTTTTCACCATTTACCTCTAAATGAATTGCTGCACCCAAAGTTTCAGCGAGTGAACTAAAGAAATGTGGTACTAGCTCTGTTGGTAACCCTCCAACTTCATCTCGAGGAAAGTTGCCTTGAAAAGTAGAAAATGGACGTCCGCCCAAGTCAATACTAACCCGCGCCTCTGCTTCATCCATCGGCAATACAAAGCCATAACGCTGAATGCCACGCTTATCTCCTAACGCTTCTTTTAAAGCTTCTCCAAGGGTAAGTGCGACATCTTCAACGGTATGGTGCTCATCAACCTGCAAATCGCCGGTGCAGTTTATGGATAAACTGAAATTACCGTGCTTAGCTAACTGTTCTAACATATGATCAAAAAAACCGATTCCCGTATGAATTTCACCCTTATCAGAGCAATCTAAATCTACATTAATACTTATATTAGTTTCTGATGTGTTTCTTTCAATATGGGCTCGTCGGGGATCGTCTAACAGGATATGCATGACCCTTTCCCAGGTTTGCTCTGTTGGGCCATCTTTGGAAATCCTAATTCCGGTTATTCCAATGTTATTTGCAAGCTCAATATCAGAATCTCGATCTCCTATTACAGCTGAACGATTTCTATCTAAGTTCGTTTTGGCTA
>CAWVTC010000226.1:0-1599 GCA_963933025.1 uncultured Dehalococcoidia bacterium
TTTACCGCCGAATTGAAGATGTTGCGGAAACAGGTGGTAATCTGCGCGTTCTGGATCTGACCCGTGCGGATGTTGGTCAAGCGGTTATGGAGGCAAAGAGCGCCGAAGCGCTATACAAGAGCGCATTGGTACAAGGCTCATATTTCCTAGGATCTCTCTCAAAATTAGGAGATATTCCTCTAGTCTGAATTATCTCAACTTAAGCGTTGTCTAAACCAGAAAGTTATACTGTCTATATAATAACAGTATTTTACGGAAGAATAAATTGTTATTCAGTTATACCAATTTATAGGCAACGATACGGCTTATAGACACCTATATGGACACCTAATCATTGTACTCAGGTCTATCCACTAAATCTTCATAGAGTATGGGTAAGTCTGTTCTGTTTAAATATTTATTGAAGTAAAGATTTTAGACGAATGCTCGGATCAGCAAGCACTTGAAGATTCGGTTGTACTTTTTTTTCAATCAACATTTGTGCAATTCGAACTTCCTTTCCAATTTTACCACTGGGGCCAACTCCGCTTGCGCCAATCAGCGTGCCATCTGCTTTCAAGTAGAAAAACAAAATATTTTTATCATCAATGTTACGTTTTATAGTCAACTTACCCAGTTGAGGAATTCCTGCAACTTGCAGTGTGTATTCATATTGATCTGACCAAAACCAGGGAATTGAATTGATGGCTTCATTAGCACCCAACATATTTTTTGCAGCCAATGTAGCCTGATCTTCAGCATTTTTCCATGCTTCTAATCGGATATGTTTTCCAAATAAAGGGTGTTCGAATGAGGCTACATCTCCTGCTGCATAAATATTTTTTTCACTAGTTTCTAACTTAGAATTTGTGAGAATTCCATCATTCACTAGGAGTCCTGCTCGTTTAGCAAGGCCAATATTTGGGTTAATTCCTATACCAATAATAGTGATATCACAGGCAATTTCTTTGTCGTCATTCAGTTGACCCCCTTCAACTTTATTATCTCCTATAAACTTAGAAATAACCGAGTTGAGTTTAATTTTTACACCGTGACGACGATGTTCCATTTCCACGATATTTGAAATTTCTTTAGAAACCGCTCTTCCCATTAATTGTGGTGCCGCTTCTATTAATGTGACATCACAACCTCTTGTGATTGCACTTGCCGCCACCTCAAGGCCTATGAATCCTCCTCCTACAACGAGAACTTTGCAATCTGGATTTAAATTTTCAGAGATCTTTGTTGCATCATTAAGCGTCCTTAGATAACGAATTCCACTCAGGTCACTGCCTTTTGTTTTTAAAATTCGAGGACTGCCTCCAGTTGCGAGCAGAAGTTTATCATAGTATTCTTTTTCTCCACTTTCGAATTCTATGGTTGATTCTTGAGGATGTATCTTTTTAACAGTTTGATTCAAAACTACTTCAATTTTAGCATCAATGTAGTCTGAAGGTTGAGTGAGTTGACAATCTTGAGGTGTCGATTTACCCGTAAGAATTTTTTTTGAAAGGGGAGGTCTTTCATAAGGTAGATATTCTTCATTTCCAATTAAAGTGACTCGGCCTTCAAAACCTTCACGTCTAAGAGTCAATGCTGCACGACCACCTGTTTGACCGG
>CAWVTC010000227.1:0-1571 GCA_963933025.1 uncultured Dehalococcoidia bacterium
AAAGTCAACCTAGGTAATGTCTACAAATACAGCTGATTTTTTAGTAATCGGCGGCGGTATTATTGGAATCAGTATTGCCCGTGAATTAAAATCTCGGAACCCAGATTCAAGTATTTGTATTCTTGAAAAAGAACATCAATGCGGAATACATGCGAGTGGCCGAAATAGTGGTGTCTTGCATGCTGGGTTTTATTATACAGCTGATAGCCTTAAGGCCCGTTTCACAAAAGAAGGAAACCAACGATTAACGGAATACTGTGAAGTTAATCATCTAGCGATAAAAAAGTGTGGGAAACTTGTCGTTGCACAAAATGAGTCTGAATTGGTTTGGTTAGATGAATTGATAATTCGGGCTAAAAATAATAACGTACCACTTGAGTTAATCACGGCTGAAGAAAGCCGGGCTATTGAACCACGTGCTAAAACCTATCAAAAAGCTCTTTTTTCACCAACCACCGCTTCAATAAATCCAATAGAGCTAGTAAAGTCCCTACTATCTGATGCTATTCGGGAAGGAGTTCAACTAAAAACAAATATACAATATATGCATCGAGTGGACAAACGCTCCGTTAAGACTTCGAAGGGCCTCTTTGAAGCAAATTATATAATTAACGCGGCTGGACTATACGCTGATAAAATTGGGAGAGACTTTGGTTTCTCCAAAGACCACCGAATCTTACCCTTTAAAGGACTTTATTTGTATTCCAATGAATCTCCAGGAACTCTAAAAACTCACATCTACCCCGTGCCCGACCTGACCAATCCTTTCCTTGGAGTTCATTTCACAATAACGAGTGATAGCAAAATTAAGATTGGTCCTACTGCAATCCCCGCTTTCTGGAGAGAACAATATCAAGGGTGGAATAATTTCAACGTACCTGAGCTAACTGAAATTATTTTACGACAGGCAGGCTTGTTCTTATCTTCAAGTTTTGATTTTAAAGCATTGGCCTTTAGAGAATTGAAGAAATACTCGAAACCTTTATTAGTCTCTCTAGCCACTAAACTTGCAAAAGGGGTGGACATAAAACACTATGGGCAATGGGGACAGGCGGGGATTAGGGCACAATTGTTAAATATTAAAAAAAAAGAACTAGAAATGGATTTTGTCTTAGAGGGAGATGACCAGTCAATGCATATCCTAAATGCTGTCTCCCCTGGGCTCACATGCGCACTACCGTTTGCGGACTATGTGTGCGACCAAATCGAAGATAAGATTAACGGACACTAGAAGTTTCAAACTGTTTACTTCCCCGGTTTAATTCAGAAACAATTTCAGGTTGGCCAGACAACATCTCCTCTATATCTTTGACTGATAACTGAGGTGTGTTTTTTGAGGTACAATCTTCTATCTGACCGAATTGCCTTTCCCCTTCGTTTAGATATTTATTATAACTCAACTCTCTATCATCCATGCTCAACCTAAGATAGCCTCCAAAATCTTCAGACCTTAAAAGTTCTTCCTTGGAAACTAAAGTTTCATGCATTTTTTCTCCATGCCGCATTCCAATGATTTCGATTTCAGAGTTTGACTGAAAAATATTCTTTAAAGCCTGAGCAAGATCCCCCAT
>CAWVTC010000228.1:0-1557 GCA_963933025.1 uncultured Dehalococcoidia bacterium
CTCATCGAACCGTTTATGATTCTTAGCATGGCGCTAGTAATTGGTTTTATCGTTATCTCTATGCTGCTGGCAATATTTAGTATTAATGAAATCAATTTTTAATAAAAAACAAAACTTAACTAGAGGGACTAGGCTTGCATGAAAAGACATCCAATAATTTTTCGAGTCAAAAAATACACACAATCGGGATTCACATTAATCGAGCTGCTGGTTGTCATGGTTATCATTGGACTCCTTGCGGCTTTAGTTGTCCCAAAATTTTTTGGACATGTAGATAAGGCTATGCAACAAGATGCCCAAGCCCAAATTGAGTTACTCGGTCAAGCTCTAGATTTACACCGCCTTGAAAATCATAAATATCCAAGTACCGATGAGGGCCTTAAAGCAATTGCTTCATATCTTAAAAAAGAGGTCCCAAAAGATCCATGGGGAAACAACTATGTATACACCTCTCCAGGGGAACATGGAGAGTATGACCTGGTCTCATACGGAGCCGACAGCGTGGAAGGTGGTGAGGATACCAACAGAGATATTGTGAGTTGGAAATGATAAAACCTGTGGCTTATCTAAAAAAAACTGGTTGTTTGGGGTTTACCCTGCTCGAGCTAACGCTTGTTATGTTCTTCATGGCAATTATCGCTGGTCTGAGCACGCCCTTTGTCATGTCAACGCTAGATCGTATGGAACTCCAAACATCTGCACGTAAGGTTGCCTCTGCCTTGCGATACGCAAGAAGCGAAGCTATTGCTTCTAAAAAACCGGTCGTATTTTCAGGGAACCTAGACAGGAACCAGTTTTGGGTTACTCAAGGACACAACAATGAAACTCCAAAAATCACATCCTTAACAAGTCCTATTCGTTTGGATCACTTTATAAACGAAGGTGAAGATAATCTTTTCAGAGATGATGAGTTCACGGTCACTTTTTTTCCACAGGGAAATTCAAGTGGCGGGTTGATCGGTATGAACATTAATGAATCTAGAAATTCGGAAAACTATTATGCTATTAGCATTGATCCCATTACGGGAAAAACTAAGATTAAACAAACCAAGTAACGATGGGTTTTCACTTCTCGAAGTAATAGTCGCGCTCGCTATTATGGCGATGGGGTTTGTCACTGTTTTACAGTTATTCTCTGGAAGTATTCGTTCGGTTAGCCTTTCTGAACAATACCTCAAGGGCACTACTCTCGCTCATTCAAAACTGGGAGAACTCGAGGTCAATAACTACAGTGTTACTGATCTTGAAGGAACCTTTCCTGATGAAAAAAACTATCGGTGGCAACTTCAAATATCACCACACACCTCCCCTCTAAATAGTAAAGAGAACAACATCCAACTTTCAGAAGTAACATTAAATGTCCTTTGGGAGGAAGCCGGAAAAACTCGTGACATTGAGTTAACCACGCTAAAAGTTGATGGTGCGACACACCCTAGTTCAGATTCATTCCTCGCCCAATCTTTTGGAGGGGGACCCGGATCTATTAAGGCGAGTGAAAAAGAAGCTGCTCCTCCTCCCGCTTCTGAGAATTATCAGGTTATTTCGGGAGTTAAAGTT
>CAWVTC010000229.1:0-1546 GCA_963933025.1 uncultured Dehalococcoidia bacterium
TAGTTTCATATTCCGCAATATTTTATTTCAATTTCCATAATCTCTTTAATCTTTATTAGACAAACTTAGGCGCAGTGAATTTAAAAGGCTGATAACGCTAAATTGACGAACCCTTTCGTAGTCTCCAGGTAACTTGACTTGCTCTACTTGAGCTCCATTTTGGTTGGCAATTCCAAGATAGGTTTGGCCGCTTTTTGTTACACCTA
The DNA here is from genome assembly GCA_963933025.1 of uncultured Dehalococcoidia bacterium. Classification (GTDB taxonomy): domain Bacteria; phylum Chloroflexota; class Dehalococcoidia; order Tepidiformales; family Tepidiformaceae; genus JAKUNN01. Next base: position 207 of record CAWVTC010000229.1, read on the forward strand.
AAACATCATGCTCCCCAGTGGTGGATAGACCAATGTCTGTTTTGAATAGAGCTCTTGCTGCGATTGCCAGCTGCTTGGCGCCTTCCGAGGTCCCAATAATGTCCTGGGGCACATTAAGTAATTGTTTTCTCGTGCCGCTAGATCTTGGCACTATGCTGCCGAAGAACACCTCACCAAACGGATCTGCTGCGGATAGCCGGGCACTAGCAATTCCACCGCTGGTTACTTCGACCAATGACAAGGTCAGTCCAGATTTTTTGAGTAAATTAATGATAGTTGATTCCATAGTCTCATTGTCAGTTGCAAATATTGAGCTTCCCAAAAGCTGTCTCACATTTTCTTCTTCTTTTTCTATCAGTTCTTCTGCCTCAGCTTGAGTATTACCTTTAGCCGTAATCCGGACTTTTAGGCCTTCTATACCGCTAGCTAGAAAAGCAATCGTAGGATTCCCTACTTCGTCTAGTTCCGATATTCTGTTTTCCAGGATCTCGGCTAGCCTGCTTTCACTGTACCCCCACGTTTTTAATACTCTACTTTTGATAATAGCCTTATGACCAGCACGCGCAATAAGGTCGGGAAGAATTGCCGTCTTCATCATTTGATGCATTTCATAGGGAACGCCAGGAACGGCATAAAGAACTTTCTGACCTATAGGGCATATTAATCCTGGCGCAGTTCCAGGCTGTTTAGGAATTGGTGAAGCACCTTCAGGAATTTCTGCTTGCTTTAAGTTATTGTCGGGCATTGAGCGCCCGCGAGAGACAAACATTTTTTTTATGGTTTCAGCTATAGAAGAATCAAAAATTAGTTCGACATCCATAATCTCAGCAATTGCTTCACGAGTGATGTCATCTTGCGTAGGACCTAAGCCGCCGCAGCATATGACAGCATCACTTCTTTCAAGAGCAGTTTTTATAGTCGCTATGATTCTACTGTGGTTGTCGCCAACTTTTGTTTGGTAAAGAGAATCAACTCCAATTTGGGTCAGTTGCTCCCCAATCCAAGAAGAGTTGGTGTCAATGATCTGGCCCAACAAGAGCTCTGTCCCTATGGCCACTACTTCACATCGCATATTGTTTCCCTTTTTTTACCTTACTGATTGTATCGGCATACTGGCAGATTAAGAAAATAAAATTATTTCTTGTGTAGAATACCACTTATGTTGGGGTGATTTTGAAAGAGGATATATGCAGTTTACTATCGTTGGATGTGGAGCTTTAGGGACGATTTTAGCAGCTCACCTGCTTGAAGCGGGGCATACTGTAAATGTGAGAGTACGAGGTCGACGATTGGAGCAAGTGCAGGAACATGGTCTTAAGGTCAGAGGCTTAGCTTCGTTG